>JBAPTW010000047.1:0-6559 GCA_049282355.1 Gammaproteobacteria bacterium
GGCCGCTGCTGCGGATAAATCATTTATCAATAGATAAATTGAATAATTGATACTTTAATGCTTTGGCTATGTCAAGCCATACGCATCATTCTAAAGATCCCATAATGGATGTCGGTGTTGCCGAGGAGCTCGAAAAATCCAGCAAAGCGGCTCTCGTTCAACATGCGATAGATAACCGAGTAGAAGCGAACGGCGCCGACCTTACACAGATCAGCGAATCCGTTTGTTTGCCGGTAAACCTCACCGGTTGCAGCTGTTCTCCCGCAGCAGCGTCCATCGGCTGTCCCAGCGATTGGACGCTTTGCAAATCTGATTGCGCCGTACACCGGCGAGCGATAATTTTATACTGGGCTGAGAACGATGAAGCCCCGAGCACCTGGCGCTGCCTGCGCTTAGCATGATTGGTAAACATCCCCAAGTGCCGAAGCGGGGGCCGAGATTAAGAACCGTCCACCCACAGTAACAGTAGAGGAAAAGTAGTTCCCATGACGCGAAGATGGAGAAATGTCGGAAGTATTGGCTTATTGCTGCTGGCGGCAGCGGCGTTCGCAGCGTACTTGTACCGGGGATATCTCACGGCCCTGCTGCCCTATTCAGCATCGGCGGAAACCGCTCTCGAGGCGCTTTGGGTGCCGACGGGGTTCAGCATCGACATCTACGCCGCCGACGTACCCGGGGCACGCTCACTGGCTCTCAGCCCAAGCGGAACGCTATTTGTGGGCACGCGCGCGGAGGGGAAGGTTTATGCCGTAACGGATGAGAACCGAGACTTTAAGGCGGACCGTGTGATCGTGCTCGCACAAGGTCTGCACATGCCCAACGGTGTCGCATTCCATGACGGTGATCTGTATGTCGCTGAAGTGAGTCGGATCTTGAGATTCTCCAACATCGAGGAAAATCTCAAGGATCCCCCGCCGCCGGTAGTCGTGGCCGAGAATTACCCGAGCGAAGAGCATCATGGCTGGAAATTCATCGCCTTTGGGCCGGACGGCAAGCTCTACGTCCCGGTCGGCGCTCCCTGCAATGTGTGCCTGCCGGAAAGGGAGCTTTATGCGACGATTACCCGTCTCAATCCTGATGGCAGCGGGCGCGAGATTTTCGCCCGCGGTGTTCGCAACACGGTGGGCTTTGATTGGCATCCGCTGACCCGAGAGCTCTGGTTTACCGATAACGGGCGGGATTGGCTGGGGGAAAATCGGCCGCCGGATGAGCTAAACCGAGCTCCTCGGGCCGGTTTGCATTTTGGGTTCCCGTTCTGTCACGGCAAGGATCTGCCGGATCCGGAGCTCAATCGCGATCGTCAGTGCGGCGAGTTTACGTCGCCGGTGCTCGAATTAGGGCCGCACGTCGCGGCACTCGGGATGCGGTTTTACGATGGCGGTCAGTTTCCGGAGAAATACCGGGGCGGGATCTTTATTGCTGAGCACGGCTCCTGGAATCGGCAGGTGCCAATCGGTTACCGGGTCATGTTCGTTCGTGTACAAGACAATCAGCCGCAGTCCTATGAAGTCTTTGCACAAGGGTGGCTGCGAGACGCTGTGGCCTCGGGTCGGCCGGTGGACGTGCTGGTGTTGCCGGATGGGTCGTTGCTGGTGTCGGACGACAAGGGCGGGCGTATTTACCGGATCGCCTATGACGGCGCTGCACAGACTGCTCGCCCTGCCCGTTAAGCCGGCGATTTCGTTTACCGACAGAAAAATGTAGTTGTTCTATCCTGAGGTCGATAGGCGCTTGGGCGGCTTGGATAGATAAACTTCGTCGCCCAGCGTCTCTTTAACTTAATCTGCCATCGGCCTCTCACTCACCGTTTCCCGCGTCAGCAAGCCGTCATTGGGCACGCTTGACTTAGGTCAAGGCACGCCGGGTGTTCCAAGATTACTTTAGTAAATAAGCAAGTACCGATGTTATACAGCGCCGGGAGCGCTATGGCCGCCGAATTCCACAGACGAAAACAACTCTCCGTCCTTTCCATGAACACGTTGGCCTTCACGGTCAACTTTGCTATCTGGACCATGTTTTCCATCATCGGCATTCGTATCAAACGCGAGCTGGGGCTCAATGAAACCGAGTTCGGCCTGTTGGTGGCAACCCCGATCCTCACCGGCTCCTTGGTGCGTTTGCCGTTAGGGATGCTGACCGACCGCTTCGGTGGTCGCATCGTTTTTTTTATTCAGATGATCTTGGTGGCCATCCCCACTTACGGGCTGGCCTTTGCCGATCAGTACTGGCAGTACTTGGTGATCGGTTTATTCGTCGGCTTGGCGGGTGGCTCGTTTGCCATCGGCATTGCGTACACTTCCGCCTGGTTCCCGCGAGAGCGCCAAGGCACTGCCATGGGTATCTTCGGCGCCGGCAACGCCGGGGCCGCGGTGACCAACCTGGTGGCGCCCTTGATCGTGGTGGCACTGGGCTGGCGCGCGGTACCGCAGATCTATTCCGTGGCCATGCTGGTGATGGCGGTGCTGTTTTGGTTTTTCACCTATCCGGATCCGCTGCATGAGGAGCGCAAGCGCACCCGGCGCTATCTGACCCTCGCTGAGCAGCTTACCCCACTCCTGGAAACGCGCGTGTGGCGCTTTGGTCTCGCGTACTTTTTCGTGTTCGGTGGCTTCGTCGCGCTCGCCCTCTGGCTACCCAAGTACTATGTGGCCGAGTATGGCTTGGATCTGAAGGCGGCGGCCTTTATCACGTTGTTTTTTACCCTGCCCTCAGGACTTGTCCGCGCCCTGGGCGGCTGGATTTCGGATAAGTGGGGAGGCGGTACCGTCACCTGGGGGGTGTTCTGGGTCAGCATCGTGTGCCTGTTCTTTCTCTCTTACCCGCCGACGACCTTCATCGTGCACGGCATCGAGGGCGACGTCAGCTTCCGCGTCGCTATCGGCGTCACTGTCTTCACCGTTCTGGTTTTCATCGTCGGTATCGCCCAGGGCATTGGCAAGGCGAGCGTTTACCGAAGCCTCGCCGACCACTACCCGACGAGCATGGGTTCGGTGGGCGGCTTGGTGGGCGTCATCGGTGGCCTCGGCGGTTTTACCCTGCCTATCATGTTCGGTGTGGCAGCGGATGCCACCGGGGTGCGCAGCAGCACCTTCATGCTGATGTATGCGGTGCTGGCCGGCGTCATGATCTGGACCTGGATGGCCTCTCGCAGCGAGCGCGAGGCGATCTTCGAGCGGGATCCGGCGCTGCGCGCCCAACTGGTCAAGGAGCAGCTGCTGGAGGCGGTGCCCGCGATCCGCCGCACCTTGCTCGACTGGCGCCCCGACGACGAAGCGTTCTGGCAGGAAAAGGGGCGGCGTATTGCGCTGCGCAATCTGCTCATCTCCATGCCGGCGCTGCTGTTGTCGTTTGCGGTCTGGATGGTGTGGAGCGTGGTGGTGGTGGAGCTGCCCAACATCGGTTTTGGGTTCACCACCGGCGAGCTGTTTTGGCTGGCGGCGATTCCGGGGCTTTCCGGCGCCGCTTTGCGGCTTGCCTATGCCTTTGTGGTGCCGGTGTTTGGTGGGCGCAATTGGACCGTCTTTAGCACCGCGTCGCTGCTGATCCCCACCCTATGGATGGCCCTCGCAGTGCAGGATCCGGCCACTTCGTACGCGGTGTTTGTGGTCATCGCGCTGCTCTGCGGGCTGGGCGGCGGTAATTTCTCCGCCAGCATGGCCAACATCAGCTTTTTCTTTCCGAAGCGCATGCAAGGCACGGCGCTTGGTTGGAATGCCGGGATCGGTAATCTCGGTGTTGGTATCATGCAGGCGGTGGTGCCGCTAGTCATTTATGGCGGAGCACTGGCCATTCGCGGCGGTGACGCCCAGCCTTACAACGACGGCGGGGCAGAGACCACGATCTGGCTGCAGAACGCGGGCTACATTTGGGTGCCGTTCATTCTGCTGGCGACGCTTGCCGCCTGGTTTGGCATGCACAACCTACGCGAGGTGCAAGCCACCTTCGCCGAGCAGCTGGTGATCTTTCGACGCAAGCACGCTTGGCTACTGGCGTGGCTTTACGCGGGCACCTTCGGTTCTTTCATCGGCTTTGCGGCCGCGTTCCCGTTCCTGTTATCGAGCCAATTCCCCAACTCGGGGGCCGTCAAGTACGCTTTCTGGGGTCCCTTGCTGGGCGCGCTGGTGCGCCCCTTCGGCGGTTGGCTGGCGGATCGCATCGGTGGTGCTCGGGTGACGCTGGTGAACTTTGCCGTCATGTTGCTGACAGCGGTCGGCGTGCTGGCGTTCCTGCCCTCCGGGACCGGCGCCAACGAGCAGCTCCCCTGGTTTTTTGCGCTGTTCATGCTGTTGTTCGTGACCACCGGCATCGGCAACGGATCGGTGTTTCGTATCGTGCCCACCGTGTTTCTGATGCTGCATCGACGCGCGGCGCGAGGCAAGGATCCGGGCGCGCTGGAACAGGCTGAACGGGAAGGCGAGATCGAGGCTTCCGTCGCCTTAGGATTCAC
Organism: Gammaproteobacteria bacterium; assembly: GCA_049282355.1. GTDB lineage: Bacteria > Pseudomonadota > Gammaproteobacteria > HK1 > HK1 > JAGTVB01. The sequence goes on from JBAPTW010000047.1 coordinate 4,448, forward strand.
CGCCGCCATCGCGGCGCTCGGTTTGTTCGTCACGCCGGCGACCGTCGGCGTGTCCATCGGGGTGACGGGCACCGCACACGCGGCGCTGGTCGTTGTCATTGTCTTTTACCTGAGTTGCCTACTCACCACCTGGTGGTGGTATTGCAGAAAAGGGGCGGAGGTCTCGTGCGACGAGCGCTTTGCCGAACCACCTGGAGCGGGGAACGAGGTCAGGAAGCAAGAAGGTTGAATAGCGAGAGGAAATCATCATGTCCAATATAGCAAGATGGGAGGTTGAAGACAGCGCGTTTTGGACAGCCACCGGGAAGCGGGTGGCCAACCGTAATCTTTGGATCTCAATTCCGAGCTTGCTCTGTGGCTTTGCGGTGTGGCTGTACTGGAGCATTATCACCGTGCAGATGCTCAACCTCGGCTTTCCCTTCGCCAAGTCCGATCTCTTCACCTTAAGCGCCATCGCCGGGCTCACCGGCGCGACCCTGCGCATCCCGAGTAGTTTCTTCATTCGCATCGCCGGCGGGCGCAACACCATTTTCTTTACCACGGCGCTGCTCATGATCCCGGCGCTCGGAACCGGCCTTGCCCTGCAGGACAAGAATACGCCGCTGTGGGTGTTTCAAGTCCTCGCTTTGCTCTCTGGAATTGGCGGGGGCAACTTCGCCTCTTCCATGTCCAACATCAGCTTTTTCTTCCCGAAGCGCATGCAAGGACTGGCGCTGGGTCTTAATGCCGGGCTCGGTAACGCCGGTGTGACCACCATGCAGATCTTGGTGCCGTTGGTGATGACCGTTCCGCTGCTCGGCCAGCTGAGCGGCGAACCGATGATCCTCGAACAAACCTCCGGCACGCTGATTGGCAAGATCCCCGCGGGCTCCGAGACTTGGATTCAGAATGCCGGATTCGTCTGGCTGTTGATCCTGATACCGCTCGCCTTTGCCGGCTGGTTTGGCATGCACAACATTCGCACCGATCAGGTCACGCCGGAGATCCTTGGCGGCACCGCCGGGGCCTTTGCTCGCATCGTCGCCATGTTTCTCATTGGACTTGCCATCGCCGCCGTCGGCCTTTATCTCATCCTGCCGCCACCGACCGGCCTCGGTCTGCCGGCATGGAGCAAATGGTTTGTGTTGGCGGGTGTCATCGGCGCCACGGTGGGATTGCTCTACTTCATCTGCGTCTTCATTCGTCACAACCTTCAGCGGCAATATCAGATCTTTCGCAACAAGCACACCTGGATCATGAGTGTCATCTACACCATGACCTTCGGTAGTTTTATCGGCTATTCCGCGGCCTTCGCGCTGGCGATCAAGGTTATCTTCGGCTTCCAGCACATCGAGGTCGACGGCGTGATGACCCATGACACCGTGAATCCCAACGGTCCCTCTGCGCTCATGTATGCCTGGATGGGTCCCTTCATCGGTGCCTTGATCCGTCCCATCGGCGGCTGGATCAGCGACAAGATGGGCGGCGCCAAAGTGACCCAGTTCGTCACCATCATCATGATTGGCAGCGCCTTCGGAGTTGCCTATTTCATGCACGCCGCCTACCAGTCGGCAACACCGGAGGCGTTTTTCCTGCCTTTTTTCCTGCTGTTCCTGCTGCTGTTCGCCGCCACCGGCATCGGCAACGGTTCAACCTTTCGCACCATCGCCATGATCTTCCCGAAAGAACAAGCCGGACCGGCGCTCGGTTGGACATCGGCGGTGGCTGCCTACGGCGCGTTCATCATTCCCCAGGTGTTTGGTGAGCAGATCAAGGCGGCGACGCCAGAATATGCCCTCTACGGGTTTGCCATCTTCTACGGCGTCTGTCTATTGCTGAATTGGTGGTATTACCTCGGCCCGAAGGCTGAGTTCAAGAATCCATAGTGGTCACGGGGTGACGTCGGTTGTCCTCCGGGCTGATTCGATGAGGTAACGTCATGAGCCATTTTCTCGACCGACTGAAATTCTTCGACAAGGTGCAAAGTACGTTTGCCGACGGTCATGGTGCCGTCACCAACGAAGACCGCGCCTGGGAGGATGCGTACCGGTTGCGCTGGCAGCACGACAAGATCGTGCGCTCCACTCACGGCACCAACTGCACCGGCTCGTGCAGTTGGAAGATCTATGTCAA
>JBAPTW010000048.1:0-4076 GCA_049282355.1 Gammaproteobacteria bacterium
TGCCTGAGGACGTGACTATGATGCTTGCGGTTGCGAGCGGCAAGGGCGGCACGGGGAAAACGATGGTGGCCACCAACCTCGCCCTCTCTGTTCCCGGCGCCCAGTACATCGATTGCGATGTGGAGGAGCCCGATGGCCACATCTTCCTGCACCCCGAGATTCGGGAGCGCAGAGCGGTCACAGTACCCTTGCCGCAGATCCACGAGGATGCCTGCACCCTGTGCGGTGATTGCGCCGAGGCTTGTGAATTCAACGCCTTGGCGCTGTCTAGCAAACGCGTCTTGGTGTTTGCGGACCTTTGTCACGGCTGTGGCGTTTGCAGCTACGTGTGCCCGGAAAAGGGCGCCATCTCGGAGACGCAAAGGCGCATCGGCGATGTGGCGATCGGAGTGGCCCCCAACGGCAACGGCGCGGGCATGGCCTTCGCCGAGGGGATCTTGGACGTGGGCCAGCCGACGGCCGTTCCAGTGATTCGGGCGGTCAAACAGACCGCCGACACGGCGAGCGCAGTCATCCTGGATGCGCCGCCTGGTACGGCTTGCCCCATGGTGGCGACAGTACGCGACGCCGACTATTGCCTGTTGGTTACAGAGCCCACACCGTTCGGACTCTCGGACCTGCGCCTCGCCGTCGAGGTCATCCGCCAACTCGAGATCCCCTGCGGTGTGGTCCTCAACCGATGCGATACCGGCGACCAAGCGGTCGCTGAGTACTGCCGGGAAGAGGCGATTCCCATTTTGATGCAAGTCCCGTTCAGTCGGGACCTGGCGATCGCCTATTCCCGAGGCGTTCCTTGGGTTAAAGAAGCCCCGGAATATGCAGAACAATTCCGGGCACTGTTCCAAGCCATCGTCGCGGAGGCTCGCCTATGAAAGAGCTGACTATCATGAGCGGTAAGGGCGGCACCGGCAAGACAACGGTTTGCGCGGCCTTTGCCTCGCTGGCCGGAAACAAGGTCCTCACCGACTGCGACGTGGATGCCGCCAACCTGCATCTTCTCCTCGAGCCCGAAGTGCTTCATGATGAGGTCTTCATCGGCGGCCGCACCCCGATCGACCCTGCGCTTTGTATCAAGGGCGGCGACTGTCAGGAGGCCTGCCGCTTCGACGCGATTGAGAAAGAATCCAATGGGGACTACGTCATCGATCCCCTCGCCTGCGAGAACTGCGGACTCTGTGCCCATGTCTGTCCCGTGGAAGCCATCCACATGGTCGATGCCATCAATGGGCACTGGTTCATCTCTCGGACGCCGTTCGGCACCCTGGTGCACGCAAGGCTCGATCCCGGTGAGGACAACTCGGGCAAGCTGGTGACTCTGGTGCGCCGCCAGGCACGGCGCATCGCCGAGGAGGAGAACGCCTCCTTGATCATCAACGATGGACCACCGGGAATCGGCTGTCCCGTCACGGCGGCCACAACCGGCGTGGACGCCGCGCTCATCGTGACGGAACCGACGCTCGCGGGTGTGCACGATATGGAGCGGGTAGTGGGGTTGTGCCGGCACTTCGACATACCCGCCTTGGTGTGCATCAACAAGTACGACATCAACCCCGCCAACTCCCAATCCATTCGAGACTATTGTCGCGAGCGGAGTATTCCCGTCGTCGGAGAGATCCCTTTCGAGCGAAAGGTGAACCAGGCTCTGGTGGCCCGCAAGAGCGTTCTCGATTTCGATTGCGGTTCGGTCTCAGCGACCGTGACGCGGATGTGGGAAAACACGCGGGAGCGCCTGGACCTAAGGTGAATGGTTATCGAAGTGCGCCAATGCAAACGACAGCAACATTGCAGGACCCGCGGCCTTCTAGGCGGTAGGGAGGCCGAAACCACGCCTGTACCGCCCCTTGAGGTATGTGCAAATACCCCCAAGCGGCAACGCATCTCTTGGAGAAGCGCTCACCGAGGCCCTGCTGGACGAATAGAAGACCGTGCTTTCCGGGTTTCCAGCGCTGTGTTGCGCGTGGCGGTGGCGCCCGGGTACCTGCTTGCAGGCAAGCAGGCAACCTGACGCAAGTCCGATAAATGGCCGGCACGGATTGACCTATGAAGACCTATCTGGACTGCTATCCCTGTTTCGTGCGGCACGCTTTGGATGCGTCACGTTTGGCGGGCGCGTCCGAGAAGGAACAGGACCGCGTGATGCGGCGAGTCTTGGCGGAGCTGGGCCGTTTTGACCAAGGGCGCTCACCACCGGAAATGGCGTATGTCGTCCAACAGAGTGTCCGCCATGTTACGGGTCAAGCCGACCCATACCGGGAGGCAAAAGAGGCGAGCACGCGAGAGGCCTTGAGCCTCTATCCCGAGTTGAAGCGGCGAGTCGTGGAGGCGGTTGACCCCTTGGAAACCGCGGTCCGGCTCGCCATCGCGGGAAACGTCATCGACCTCGGCATAGCGCCGGAGTATGACCTTTCTGGGACCATTGAGCGCGTGCTCGAAGAGCCATTTGCCGTCAATGACCTTGATGCCTTTAGGGCCGAGGTAAAGGCAGCGAAAAGCCTCCTCTATCTCGCCGATAATGCCGGTGAGACGGTATTCGACCGAGTGCTTATCGAAACTCTAAGGTTGCCGCTCATCTACGTGGTGAAGTCGGGCCCTATTCTGAACGACGCCACGCGGGGCGATGCCCTGGAGGTCGGGATCGGTGAGTTGGCGACCATCGTGGAGACCGGATCCGATGCGCCTGGCACGATCCTCGATCACTGTTCGGAAGGTTTTGTCCACCTCTTCGCTGAAGCCGAACTCATCATCGCCAAGGGACAGGCAAACTACGAGACCTTGAGCGACACGGCGGCGCCGGTGTTTTTCCTGCTTCAAGTCAAATGCGGGGTCACCGCAAAAGACCTCGGAGTCCCGGTCAAGAGCACGGTGCTTAAACGCGCCGGAAAGCTCGAGTGCAAGCTGGGGCCGACGCTGTCGGGTGGCCCAATCACTGTGGGGCAAAGATAGCAAGGTCCGTCCTGGGTTGGACTGGTTATACACGGTGATGCTGGTCCTTTGGTCCCGCTAGCCGGAGGGGTCGAGACAGCAGAGGCAATACCTGATGCCAAGCTCCACGTCATCCACGTCATCCAAGGCATGGGCCACGAGTTTCCACCGGCAGCGTGGCCGGAGGTTATCGAGGCGATCGGCAAGCACACCGACGGTTCCGTCTGACCGGCAAGCTACGCAAGGACCGCGAGGCCTTGATGCCGTTTGACGCCTTCTCGAATCAAAGTTTGCTCCCGTACGCTACTGCACCAGCCATTAGAAGTTCGTCACGAAGCGTTTGACGGGTACCAGGCAGATTCGTGCGATTTTGCACGCTAAGCGATTAAGCGTATCGAGAATCATCACGCTTCTCGGCTGGTCAACCGGTGACGCTTTACGATGTCCGTCACCGTATTCTTGCTGATGCCGAGCGTTCTCGCGATCTGACGATAGGACCGCCGCGCTCTGACCAGATCAAGGACTTTGGGCGCCAGGCGGTCGGATTTAATGCGCTGGGCCGGGCCGGCGGCCAAACCGTTTGCCTCGGGCTTTAGCAGCCGCCATACCCGAGCGGATGCGCTCGCGGAGCAGATCGCGCTCAAACTCGGCCAGCGCCGACATCAGCGAGGCGAAGAGCTTCCCCTGCGCCGTGCCGAGGTCAAACTGCAAGCCGCTCTCAGCAATCAGCGAAACGCCCCAGCCCTGCAGGTCGTGAAGGGCATGGACCAAGTCAAGCGTGCTGCGTCCCCACCGGGTGAGCTCGGTCACCAGGATCGCATCGATACGCCGCGCTTGCGCGAGCGCCATCACCTTCTGCCGCTCAACGCGGTCTTGGCGCACCCCAGAAGCCGTTTCCTTCCAGATCCCCACGATCTCATAGCCAGCGCGCTCGGCAAATGCCTGCAACTCACGCTCTTGGCGCTCACAGGACTGATCGGCGGTGGAGACCCGGCAGTAGAGCGCCGCTTTTCGTCCCAATTAAGGCCCTCCCATTTACCTGCCTGACAGCCCGCCTCGCACCGTGGCCTATCGCCGTATCATATGAACACGACCTTAATTGGGACAAAGGCCCCTTGAACCGTGGCGTCATTCCCCGCCCATGAGTATCGATG
>JBAPTW010000049.1:0-5178 GCA_049282355.1 Gammaproteobacteria bacterium
ATTTTTTCGTAACCGAATTTGACGTTGGCGTTGTGGCCTTTAAAGACATAGGTCAGCCCCGCCCGATAGGCGTCGTAGCTGCCAGCCTCCAGCCCTGCATCCCACTTCTCATACAGGAACCAGGGCTGCCAGCCGCCGGGTAAGCCGCCGAGCGCGGGGATGAAATAACCGGTTTCCACATAGAACCCGTCGCCCTCGGCCTGCTTTGCCGAGGTCGCAGACAAGCTAGCCTGATTCGGTTGTCCGAAGTTACTCACCAGCACGCCGGCGCCGTCCAGGTCGAGATCATTATACGCACCCTCCAGGGTGAAGCTGCCGGGCCCGAGAGGGTATTCCGCAAAAGCATCGATAGAGTACCAGCGGTAGTCGACACCGGCGCCAGTCACATCCCGCGCCACATCATCCTGCATGTCATAGGCAGCGCCGATGGCAATGGTTTTCTTTTTGCCGAAGTAGGTGGCGTTGTTGTAGTAACCGGGCTCGGAGTCGAACAAGTTGACCTGCAGCCGCCCCGTGAAACGTTTGCTGTCCTCGAACGTCTGATCAGATCCCTGATAAACACCGACATAGTACTTACCGCTGACTAGATCGGAAAAGGGATAAAAACCGAACAATGTGACGCCGAGATCACGCACATCCACATCCCCTTTCAGCCCAGCATTGGTGAACCCGAGCGTGCGGGTTTGTAGCGACCCGACTGAACGGGTACCCCAGGTCAAGGTCTTGTTGTTCTGCAGCGTACGATCCCACGCCATCATGGCACCGGAGCTGGTGGTGTTCTGCCGTGATGCGGGGGACATGAGCTCGCCGGCATTGATTTGGAAAAATTCCCAAGGCTTGACAGTCACAAACGCATCGATCAGACGGACACCGCCACCGCTCAGCCCGCTTTGGTTGGGATCTCGCAGGTTATCGTTAGCAAACTCCGTTTGCAGAAACGCACTGAAATATTTAGTGATGTCTCCTTTCAGACGCAGGCGCGCTCGGCGCACCAAAAATTCGTTTTCATCGCTCGGTGAAACCACATCATCGTCATTATGTAAATAAAACGTTTGCAGCCGGAATCCAAGGGTAATTCCCGTATCCTCGCTGATTTTGACCTTGGCTTCGCCCTGAGCCGCGAAAGGCACCGCCAACGCGCTCGCCATGGCTAATGTCAGGAGTTTCTTTTTCATTATCCGCTCCTACCGTATCACAAAGAACCACTGTAGCCTAACTGTAATTGGACTGAGCCAGAAGTGCAACGTTAATTAAATACATTCAACTTTAACAGTATATTATCACTTCGAGTCGAGATGTTTAGATGTTGTTTTTTTGATATACATGGGTTGAGTGAGAATGGCGATGAAATCCCACGCTGATTTGTATCGCACTGCGGCCCACGTGCGTCGTTACACCTAAGTCGTTGCATTGTGGCTTCAATTGAGAAGAAGCGCCAAGAAAGCGAACAGACGCGATGCTTTGCGCGGAACTTAATGTGGCGCGCAGGCTCTACAGTCGTGGCAATATATAAATTACAAGAACGCGACCCGACTGGGCATCACAAAGGAGGATTCAAGTATGGCAACCCGCCTACTATCATTCTTTATGCTTATCGTTTTGAGTCTCACCGGCCCGTTGGCAACAGCCGCCCCCACGGTGATCAAGTTCTCGCACGTCGTGGCGGAGAATACGCCAAAGGGTCAGATGGCTAACAAATTTAAACAGCTTGTCGAAGAGCGCTTAGCGGACAAAGTCACTGTGGAGGTTTATCCGAACTCGCAATTGTTTGGAGATGACAAGGTACTCGAAGCTATTTTGCTCGGTGACGTGCAAATGGCAGCCCCAGCTTTGTCGAAGTTTCAGAAATACTCGAAATCGCTGGAGATCTACGACCTACCCTTTCTGTTCGACGATATGGCGGCGGTCGATCGTTTCCAGAGCAGCGCGACCGGAAAAAAGTTACTGACGACCATGGAGGATAAAGGGATCATTGGCCTCGGTTACCTGCATAATGGCATGAAACAGATTACGTCCAGCAGTCCGTTGCGGGTGCCCGAGGACGCGAAAGGGCTCAAGTTTCGCATTATGACGTCGGATGTGCTGGCGGCGCAGTTTAACGCCTTGGGTGCCCATCCAGTTAAAAAGCCCTTTTCCGAGGTTTTCACACTCCTGCAGACAAGAGCCATCGATGGCCAAGAAAACACCTGGTCGAACATTTATTCCAAAAAATTCTACGAAATACAGCCTTACATCACCGAAACGGACCACGGTGTCCTTGATTATCTCGTTGTGACCAGCGAGGAATTCTGGCAAGGCCTGCCGGAGGATATCCGCAGCGATCTGGAACAGGCACTCGCGGATGCCATCACCTTTGGTAATCAAGTCGCGCAAGAGAAAAACGTCGAAGACCGGCAAAAAATCATCGATTCCGGCAGAACCCAAGTCATCGAGCTTAGCAAGGCCGAACGGGATCAGTGGCGCGAGGCGATGAAGCCCGTTTGGAAGCAGTTCGAAGATCGCATCGGCAAGGATCTCATCGAAACTGCTCAGGCCGCTAATCAGTAGACCTGATGGCTTAGTCAATGCTTCCTGCGAACCTGCGTGATGCAGGTCTAGCGTGAGCTGGCCCATTCGCCTTCTAAACCGGGCGGAGGAGGGTTTCATAGCCCTCCTTCTCGTCACTATGACTCTGCTTGTGTTTTTGGAGGTGATCCTTCGCTTTGGATTCAATACCGGCTTTCTATGGGTGGAGGAACTTACCCTCCACCTCTCTGCCTGGCTGGTGCTGTTTGGCGCCTCCTACGGGGTCAAGGTCGGCGCCCACATCGGGGTGGACGCATTGGTGCATAAGCTGCCGTCCGGGACGCGACGCATCGTTGGTCTCGTGGCGGTGCTCCTCTGCCTGTTCTATTGTGCTCTATTTCTCTATGGGTCATGGATTTACCTCAGCAAGCTGTACCTGATCGGCATCGAGCTTGAGGACCTGCCGGTGCCAAAGTGGATGGCCTATTCTATCCTTGTGATTGGTTTTGCATTGCTCACACTGCGGTTCCTCGAGTTACTGGTGCGTATTATAAGAGGCCAAGCTGATGGGTTCCGCCATGTGGATGAAGCGGAAGCGGCCCTCAAGGAATTTAAAGAACAGCAGCCGAGCGCAGGGGGGCCTTAGGATTGGCAACGGCATCGCTGTTCATTTTGCTCTTTGGGTGCATGCTTATCGGTATTCCGGTAGCCGTGGCCCTTGGCATCTCGAGCATCGTCACCATTCTGGTTTTCTCAAACGATTCACTGGCTTCCATCGCCCTTAAGTTTTTCGAGAATCTCTCGGGGCACTACACCCTACTGGCGATACCCTTTTTCATCCTGTCTTCCGCTTTCCTCTCGGGCGGTGGGGTTGCCAAACGCCTCATTCGCTTTGCCGTAAGCGTGGTGGGATCCATCCGGGGAGGCTTGGCCATGGCCTCGGTACTTGCCTGCATGCTGTTTGCCGCGGTGTCCGGCTCTTCACCGGCCACGGTGGCAGCCATTGGCTCCATCGTCATCGCCGGCATGGTACAGACGGGTTACCCCAAAACTTTCGCGGCTGGCGTCATCGCCAATGCCGGTACCCTGGGGATCCTGATTCCACCGTCTATTGTCATGCTGGTTTACGCTGCGGCTACAGAAGTGTCTGCAGCGCGCATGTTCATGGCAGGATTCATCCCCGGAATTACCATGGGCTTGTTGCTGATGGTGGCCATATACATCGTAGCGCGTATTCGCGGTCTGCCGGCTCAACCAAGGGCGAGCCTTCGCGAGGTAGTCAGTTCGTTCTTTTCGGCACTTGGCGGCTTGCTGCTCATTGTTATCGTTCTCGGAGCCATTTACGGCGGTATTGCAAGTCCCACCGAAGCGGCCGCCGTGTCGGCGGTGTACGCGTTCCTGGTAGCGATCTTTGGCTACCGCGACTTAGGCCCTTTGAAGAATTTACCGTGGCGCAAACCCGGGGAAAATCTGGCTTGGGCCGCTGGCCGAAATACCGTGCAGATGGCTATCGGGCTACCAAAGTGCATCACCGATCCGGAGGTGCGGGAGACCATCATGCATGCGGCCAAGGTCTCCATCATGCTGCTATTTATCATCGGCAACGCCATGCTGTTTGCCCATGTCCTCACCACGGAGCGAATTCCCCATGCCATCGCCGAGACCATTGTCCAGTGGGGACTTCCTGCCTGGGGATTCCTCATCGTCGTCAATCTGCTGTTGCTGGCGGCCGGCAACTTCATGGAACCCTCGGCCATCCTTCTGATCATGGCCCCAATCCTGTTTCCCATCGCCATGCAACTCGGCATCGATCCGATTCATCTGGGGATTATCATGGTGGTTAACATGGAAATTGGCATGATCACGCCTCCCGTGGGATTGAACCTATTCGTCACGGCAGGCGTAACTCAAGAAAGCCTCGGCTGGGCAGTGCGTGCCGCGTTGCCCTGGCTTAGCGTTCTGCTCGTATTTTTGGTCATTATCACCTACGTGCCCCAGGTGTCGCTGTTTCTTCCAGAATACATCGATCACTTGAAGGGCTATCGTTAGCAAGCGTTGTTCCCTAGGGTCATTTGGACCGGTTCAACACTGCCTGTGCTCTTCAACGGCGTGTTCTCCTCGGGTACGGGAGTCCGCCCCGTCGACCCTCCTGCCCACAGGAGTTTGCAATGAACCTGCTTGCTTTTTTGCTGTCTTTTCCAGAAACATTCATTCCATTGCCCCGTTTCCAATCTTGCGCGGGAGGATCTCTCAATGGAGGTGATCGTCGCCGTCATTGCCGAAAAGAAGGCCGGAACTATCGGACGAGTGGCAAGTGCCTTGTCCAATTTTGGCCTAAGTTTTCAGGGGTATCGCGTGTATGGTTACGATCAGCAACGCTGCCGGGTCACGGTTCTCGCGGAAGGGGATGAGGTGCACATGGATGCGATCCCTTCCGGACTTCTCGCAGTCGACGGCGTCGCCGAGGTCCTCAATACGCAGCTCATCGATCCAATGACTGAAACGGGCGCACTCGCGCGCGAGCTTAGGCAAGAAAGCCCCTTTATAAATGACATCGTGTGGGCTTATCCCCGCATTCGATACCTTCTAGAAGAGTTCGAACAAGCCCAACCCTGGTATGAGCGCGAGCACCAGGTCACTAAGTTAGGCGTCGAAGTCGGCAGCCGGATGGGC
>JBAPTW010000050.1:0-1858 GCA_049282355.1 Gammaproteobacteria bacterium
ATTGGCGAGTACGCGCGCGGGGGAAAAACCCGTGGCGACCACCGGGCCGCCGACCATGATATGGGCTGTGAAGAAAAATACGTCCCGTTCGGGCTAGTGGATGAGGACAGCGCACGGTTACACCTGACATTTGGCGGTTCCTTCAAGACCAGTGATTTCATCGTGGATAGCCTGGAGGACTGGTGGAAAGATCTCCCCGAGGAGGGACGGGCGCAGCTGACGCAGATTCAACTCAAAGTCGACAATGGTCCGGAAAGTAGTGGGGTGCGCACCCAGTTCCTCAAGCGCATGGTGGACTTCGCCGATCAGACGGGCAAAATTATCCACCTACTGTACTATCCCCCTTATCACAGCAAATATAATCCGATCGAGCGCTGCTGGGGGATCCTCGAGCAGCATTGGAATGGAACCAAGCTGGTGGATGCCGAGACCATGCTGGAATGGGCGAAAAGTATGACCTGGAAAGGTATCCACCCGGTGGTTAAGTTGAGCCGTAGGGTCTACCGGAAAGGCATTTCAATATCCAAGAAAGCCATGCGCCCGGTCGAGGCCAGATTAGAACGCAACCCCCTCCTGCCCAAGTGGGATATTTTGATTCGCCCTGCCTAATGGGGATGTTTCCTTTCGGAAATCACCTTACCCCTTAAATGCCTTGAGCATAATAGCTTATCTCAAAACCGATAGGTGGTAAGCCGGATAAGCACGAGATAATCTATTGACTGGCCCACCACCCGCTGCTAGGGTACGGGGCCATGTACATCCGGCGTACCGCCATCAAGAGTCGGCACACGGGCGAACCGTACTACACCTATCGGTTGGTGGAATCGGTTCGCCTCGAGGGCGGCGTGCGTCAGCGCACGCTACTCAATCTGGGACGCCATTTCGATGTCCCCCGTGAGCAGTGGGGGTTGCTCGCACAACGCATCGAGCAACTTCTCAGCCAGCAAAACCCATGGCTCGCCAGCGAGCTGGACCCGCAATGGGAACAAGCGGCGCAACGCTATGCCGCCTTGGTGGTACGGGCCAAAGCCCGATTCAACGAAAACCAAGCCCCCGAGGAGGCCGATTTCCAAGCGGTCGATGTCAATAGCCTCGAGCTCGTGCGCCCGCGCGAGTCGAGGGCGTTGAGCAGGTCAGTTTAGCGGCGCTGCGCCAATTGGGATTGGACATGAAACGCGAGGAGCTCGGTTTCAACGGGCCCCAACGCGCCGCGGCCGTGGGGACGCTCATCGCGCGTATGGCGGCCTCCGGCAGTGAACGGTCCACCCAAGCGTGGCTTACCGAACTACAGTGGCTTGGGCGAGCTCATCGGGTATGAGTTTGTGGCCATGAGCCCAATGGCGTTGTATCGCGTCTCCGATCAGTTACTCCAGCACCAGGCCGAACTCGAGCGCTTCTTGTACGCCCGGGAACAAACGTTATTTGAGTTCGACGAGGTCATCACCCTCTACGATCTGACCAACACTTATTTTGAGGGAACCGCCGCGGCCAACGCTAATGCGGCTTTTGGGCGCTCCAAAGAGAAGCGCTCGGACTGTCCCTTGGTGACCTTAGCGCTGGTGCTCGACGGCAGTGGTTTTCCGAAACGAAGCGCGGTCTTTGCCGGCAATGCCAGCGAGGCAAAGACGCTGGCGCAAATGCTCGGCGAGCTCAGCGACGCTCGAGCACTGCATGCCCCCACGGTGGTGCTCGATGCGGGCCTTGCCACCGAGGAGAACATCACCTGGTTAGCCCGACTTCCGCAACTCGAAGTAATAAAGCGGCTAAGCGTTTGATTTACCGTGCATGGATTGCAAAAGTCGGCACTACAAGAGCATCGACGGGCTAGAGGGTCGCTGTTGCGTTCGCGGTGATTTTG
>JBAPTW010000051.1:0-1701 GCA_049282355.1 Gammaproteobacteria bacterium
AGGTGCGGGAGGGCGATAAAGGGTACTTTGAGCCGCAGGCGCAGCAGCTGCGTGCGGGCGATTCGGTGCGAATTTGCGAGGGTCCAATGAGCGGTTATGAAGGCATTTTTCACTGTCACTCCGGTAAACAGCGGGTGACCCTGCTGCTAGAAATCACCGGTCGATTGACCAAAGTCCAAATCGCTCCGGATCATATTGAGCTTGTCTCCCGATCCAAGCCTTGAGGCGCATTTGCTTTGGGCTCCGAGGCTTAGGCATTTTCGCCCGCCTCGGCGGGGGCCTTCGCCAGTCGCCCGTCCCTAAATAGCGCCAAGACCGGCGCATAAATGCGCTATTCAGCAATGCACGCTCGAGTCGGTTGCGCCCATTTTTTAAAACCGTTTCTCTGCCTGTCGCTATGGGACGAAGTTAACTTAAATCCTTTTCAGTAATCCGCAGCAGCATTAGGCTGGCAAGGGTTCACCAACCGAGTGCGCGGAGCATGGTCATGATCACCGATGTGCTGCTCGATGTAGACGTCGTGGTGGATGTGTGCGCTGGGCGAGAGTCCCGCAGGCAGCTTGCCGCGCGTGCCCTTCGGTATGCTGAGCAATGCGGTCATCACCTGTGGCTGTCGGTAGCGAGCGTCCAGTCACTTACCCGGGCGACCGCTGAGGAGTTGCAGCGGCAAGCGAAACAGCACGGAAAGGAGCTTTCCAGCGAGCGAGCCTACGAAGACGCTCGGCAGGAGATTGAGCAGTTCGCTGCCGGTATGTGCTGGCTCGCGGCGCTAGCCGAGGATGGCCCCGTGTTTCAGCATACCGACTGCCTGCGGGCGCAGCTAATAAAAGCCGTGTCCCGTCTTGGTGATAACGCGCGATTGCTGACCCGGGACGTGCGGCTGGCAGCGCAGTGCGAGCAAGCATTGCTGCTGGACGATTATCTCGCTAGCGGGTGGTCGAAGCAGCCCATTGCTCTCGTTGATCTACAAAAACAGCTCGATGCAGTTCGTCCTCAGGTTGAGCGGAACATCCACCGGGTGCTACACCATGGGCAATTTATCATGGGGCCCGAAGTGATGGAGCTGGAAAGCCAGCTTGCTCATTGTGTAGGGGTACGGCACGCGGTTGCCTGCTCAAGTGGCACTGATGCTTTATTGATGGTATTGATGGCGTATGGTATCGGACCAGGAGATGCCGTGTTTACTACGCCTTTTACCTTTGTTGCGACGGCTGAGGTCATTACCTTGCTTCGAGCGACACCGGTATTTGTCGATATCGATCCGCACACTTTGAACATCGACCCACGTCGCCTTGCCGATACGGTGCAACGGATCGAAGGCGAAGGCACGCTACGCCCACGCGGGATCATACCAGTCGATCTCTTTGGCCTGCCGGCAGACTATGATTCAATACGCGCTGTTGCCAGGCCTCGGAACCTGTTTGTCTTAGAGGACGCTGCTCAGAGCTTCGGTGCACTTTATAAAGGCCGTTCTGCAGGCAGTCTGGGTGACGCTGCTGCAACAAGTTTTTTTCCGGCCAAACCCTTAGGGGGCTACGGAGATGGCGGTGCGGTACTCACGGACGATGATGCGCTCGCGGAGACACTGCGCTCTATACGTATTCACGGTCAGGGTAGGGATCAGTACGACAACGTTCGCATTGGGCTCAATGGTCGCGAAGATACTCTTCAAGCGGCCATCTTGCTGGCAAAACTGCAGGC
>JBAPTW010000052.1:0-4422 GCA_049282355.1 Gammaproteobacteria bacterium
CTCGCCAGCAGCGGCTTGAAATCGCGCACCTTAAACGCCTTGGCGAAGTTCTGGTAATTGTCCAGCGTCTTGGCGCCGCGGGCTTCCATGTCCAGCATCTTGAGATAGAAGCGTTCCGCCGGCTGGAGCTTGTTCCAAACACCCTTGCCGATTCCCTGCGGCGCCAGACACTGGTTGGCGGTGTCCACGGCAAAGGCGATGAGGCCATCGACAAACGTGGTCTCGCCTTTCACGCGCGGGCGGATCGCCTCCACGGTCATGTCGCGCCCGTCGATGATGGAATAGCAGGTCAGCACCCGTAGCGCCGCCGCATAGCCCGCCATCTGGATGTCGGCATCCTCGAACACGTTCTCGTCGCGGTACAGCCCTTTGGCCTGCTGGTTGAGGCCGGTGAGCACATGCACTTGCGCTTCCACTTCCTCCTGGATCTCCCACGCCAGATCATCGCGGGTGGTCTTGTGCGTCCCCTGACGCTTACGGCAGACGAGCAGCACCGTGCCCTTGACATAGCTCCCTTCGCGCAGCGCGCTCTCCGTCTCCGTGACCACATACCAGGCCGCCGTCACCTGCAGGCCGCTCGCCCAGACGATGTTCGCCATGTCGTCCCAGATCGCGCCCGACTGGTGGGTGAACATGATCACCTGAATGCCGTTATTCGGCATGCACTCCGTCATGCGCTTATACGCCGCCACCATGCCGCGCCGGAACTCCTCTCCGTCACCCTTGATGGCGAGCGACCGGCGGCTGTCCCACACCCAATCGGCAAATTCCGGCGGCGGGCTCTTGCGCAACCAGGCGATGAAGAACTCCAGGATCTCCTCGAATTTCACCGCATCTCCATAGGGCGGATCGGTGATGAAGATGTCAGCACTTTCTTTTACGTCGCCTACATGGAGATTGCCCACATAGGTGCTCACCTGCCTGCTCAAAGGGAACTTTCGGCCACCACTTTGTAACAGCTCAGAACAGACAGCGAATCCTCTGCATCCATAATTGAGAAGGGTGTTCAGCGCCTGGTTATAGAACGTGTTTTGAACACTCCCTCCACCGCCGCTGGCGATATTCCAGGGGCATAAGCGGCTGTTCCAATTGATGAGCTGCATGAGCCCAAATGCCGATCGAGCATCGATCAATTGATTCACCAAGCCGGCCACCAACAACTGCCGTGGATTGAAGAGATGATGCCAGTGCGTCCAGCCGCGCGTGCGGATCGGCTCGTCGGTCTTCTCGCCCGGCTCGATGCGCATATCCGGCACCCATCCTTTCTCCTGCCAACCGGCGAGGTGCTCGGTGATGAAGTCCTCGACGAGGCGCTCGCGCTCGAGATCCTCCGCAGTCACCGCCCGAAACTCATACTCGTCCCCCTTACCCTTATCCTTCGGCCGCATCCATTGCACGCAGTAGAGCCGCTCCTGGAAAATATCGCCGGGCCTCGGCTTGAAATCGTGCTTCTCCCACAACCGCAGGCGATTGCCGGTGGTGCCGTCATCCTTGCGATAGTCACCGCGCAGCGTCGAGATCTTGGTGCGGTACTCGATGCCTTCCACCGTGTGGATCAGATAGGGACCCTGGCCCCGTCCATCGGTGCGCACGGTGCCGAGCGCCGCGGCGGCCAGTTCCTTCTCGGTTGCACCCGCACGGATGGCGATATCGTAGCGCTTATTTCTTGCATCGGGGACGAGCTCAGCGATGACGCGATAACCTTTGCTCACGATCAGCGTGGGGAGCAACGGCACTCTCCAGCCGGTCTGTGGGCAACGCGCTTCCACGCAATAGAGGAATACCTTGGCGCGCCAGCCTTTTCCGTCGGTCTCAACGCCGAGCTGGTCAATCACTGCCCGCACGCGCTGTACCAGCGCTTGCTGATCTTGAGCGAGCTTCGCTCGGCTCTCGGTAGAAGCACCAACGATATTGAAGGCACCCCAGGTCAGCATGCAGGCGACTGGGTTAAGGTCGGAGGCATAGACGTCGCAGCCAAGCCGGGCCGCCTCGAAGGAGATCTGGCCGGAGCCGCAGAAGGTGTCCCCCACCCGTGGCCGGTGGCCGAAGCGCATGACACCGAGCTGCTCGATCAACTCGGGAAATGACTGAGCGCTGGTGCCAAGATGTGCATTGACCGCATCCCAGATATGGTCGTGGACCGTATCCATCACTTCCTCAGGGCGATAAGCTTCCTTTACCCGCTCACGGTAGGACATCTCCGGGAGCATTTGCGCTTCCAGCCGGCGGCGCGTGAGCAAGGATGAAGGATGAGGGATGAGAGAAAAGGATGAAGGATGAGGGATGAAGGATGAAAGAGAGGAGATAGAGGAGGAAGAAGAATCTGGGTGCTTTGCACTGCTCGCCTCATGCCTCTCAAGGAACTCAGGGCGCCAGGCGACTTTCAGCTTGGCGTAGTCGGGGTTTGACCAGTCGTAGGGAGAGGGATGAGGGATGAAGGATGAGGGATGAAGGATGAGGGATGAAATGCGAAGTAGTCGGAAGGGTGAGCGAGTGATAGGGTTGCAAGAATCTCTTTCGGCTTAGGCCTGCGCTTCCAGCGTACAGCGAAAGATTCATCGTCCATCGCCATCAGCTTCTCGAAAATCTCCAGGTCGCGTGCCGGATCGTCAGTTGCCGGCAGCAGGCAGCCGAGAACACAAGCCTTGGCGAGAATGAGCGGTTTGCGCCCCTTCCAATAGCTACCAAGCGCGGTAAGCGTCTTGCCATGCACCGCCATCTGTTCCTTGTAAGCTTCGGCGGAAAGCTTCTGCACCGGCAACAGGCGCTCGATGAGGGAAAAGGATGAAAGATGAGGGATGAAGGATGAGGAGACGGAATCCGAGGAGGTGGAGGTGGACGGATAGGTGGAGTCAAGGGCGGGCACGGGATTTCACTCGCTTAGAGATCGTGGTGAAGATGGCGATCAGTTGGTTGCATTCGTCCTGAAGGAATATCAATCGCTCAGCCGGAAGCAAGGCTGCTTCGGACAGCAATTCGAGCCAATAGGCGGTTTCGTCGAGTTCCTTGAGGCAGTCCCCCACCTTGGCGACAAACTCAGCGTCCGAGCGTGCACGAAACGCCTCGCGGTAGTTCGCCCCAACCGATGTCCCAGAGCGCAGCAGTTGTCTGCCCAGCACCTGCGCCACCGTCGCCTTAGGCAGCGCGCCATAAAGCTTGATGACTAATAAGGCAAACGCCTTGGTACGGTCTCGTAAGTCCGCCGAGCCTCCCACAACTTCATCCCTCATCCTTCATCCTTCATCCCTCATCCTTCATCCTTCATCCCTGCAAAAACCGGCAGCTCAACCAGTTCCCGCTCCTCAGGGCGAAGCGCCTCCCATTTGCTGCAGATGATGGGTAGCTGCGCTGAATTGGCTGTTTCCGCCGCCCACGCGAGCACGCAAAGCTCCTTGCCGAGGAGCCGATCCACCAAATTCGTGCCGGTGTGCCAGCGTCCGGTGAGCACCTTGGCGGCCTTGAGACGGTCGTTGAACTCGCGCCGCGCGATGTCCGCGATCGCGTACCAGACCGGCCGCCGCAGCACCACCCGCTGCACTTCGCTCGGGATGCCGGGTGCCTCTCTCCGATAACCATAATCTTCGACGATCGCCACCGACGCCGTACGCAAGGCCCGGATCTCCACCCGGAACACATGGGAGCCAAACGCCTTGGGTGCACCAAAATCGATAGTCTCGAACCGCCTGTTCACTGCTCTACGTCTCCTTGTTGCAGATCGATGCCGAGTTTGCATGCAAAGTCCTTCAGGTCGTGGCCGGAGACGAAGTGGGCCTTACGAAACGTCATGGTCACCGGCGTGTCAGGGGCGAACTTTTCCAGCACCTTGACCAACAGCGCTTCAATGAAGACGGCATCCACTTCGATTTCGCCGACGCTGACAGAAATCATTTGGTTGCCTTGCCCCACGGTGAGCACGATCCCTTCGAACTTGGCCGATCGCTCTGCCGCATGCTTCAAACCCTCGAAGGTCTTGGCGCGGGAGTCGAGTTTACGGCCGGTGCGCGAGACGAGGCGCCCGGCCTTCAGGTCATCGATCGGCACCCCCTTCTTGCCCCTGGCCGGGAAACGGAACTCCTTTTTCTCCTCGAGCCCGTCTGCTGAGGCAAAGACGCGCATCAAGACCTCATCGTCGCCAATGGCAATCGGTTTCGCGTAAGCGGCGCCCTCCCGCGGTTCGCTGCCGTCCAGCGTGTAACGGATCGATCCTCTGGGTGCGACAAAGAGCTCAACCGCTCGCGTGCCGTTGTCCTCGCTCAGTCGGTTGCGAAGGGAAAGCTTGTTGGACCAGGTGACCGGAGCGCCGGTCTCGTACTGGCCAGAAACATCGCACACCAGGAAATTGACGTGCAGCGCCGAGGTGGTGTAGGGATTCTCTTTGAGCTGGGGGCTCGAGGCCGAGACCGGGGCATCTTCGGCGTAATG
>JBAPTW010000053.1:0-1716 GCA_049282355.1 Gammaproteobacteria bacterium
TTTAGCCGATCAGATCAAACACTGCGGAAAAAAAACTGTTCTCGAGTGCAGACGTTGAGAATCTGCGCAAAATCAGGTGGGTCCGTTTTTATGAGCGAAGGTGGGTCAATTTCTGTGAGCGTCAAGGTCCGTACTTGCGCAGGATGCGCTCTTGTGCTCCGATGGCGGCCGTATTGACCGTGCCTTGGCTAAGCGGATACCGATCAGCCACAAGCCCGTCAACATCCGCGCCGGGATTCGCGTGGTGGAAAACGCCTTTCATATTCAGAACGTCAACGCTTACACGAGCCGACTAAAAGGGTGGATGCTTCGCTTTCACGGTGTGGCCACCCAGTACCTGCCTCATTACCTCGGTTGGCGACGCACCCTTGAGCGCTTCGGCGCCACCCTGACACCGTCGCTGTTCTTGGCCCAGGCCCTTGGGGAGGCCAAACACTTAACGCAGACAGAGCCTTTTTAAAACAGCTTCTAAGGCTCGCAGCGATTGCATTGGGCACCGCGGCTCGAAGCTTGTGCAAGCTGAAACAGTTTTGGCTCAACCGCCGCGTGGCTAAAACGCCAATGCCACATGCAGACTGTCCAGCATCGGTAGTTCTTGCTGTATCCCATGTTTTGTCCCCTCCGAACTCGACAGCAGAGCTTATCGGCATAGTTCCGGAAATCTTTCCCGTCGAGATGGAAACGAGGTGCGAGTGATCTGGATAACGGTTTCGTGAGACCAGCAAGAGGTATGTCAACAGAAGGGAGCGATGGCGGACCCGTGCTATGAGAACCGTAATCTGGACCATATAGGGCTGGTGGCGCGGATCTACGATGAGTTGGGGGATCGGCGAGGCAATTGATCGGATGGTCGCGCAGGATCATGAAAAGCGCATGGTGTCGGTGAGCCAAGCGGGCAAGGCCCTGGTGCTCAATGGCTTGGGTTTTGTCAATCAGCGGCTCATCGGGGGTATTTGTCCCGAACATCTCAACGATGATGTGACCGGTCGGGCCTTGGAGAGGCTTTATGAACACGATGTCACGAGAGTATATGCTCAGGTTGCTTCCCAGGCGGTCAGGCGTTTGGGATTGACGCCGCGGTTTGGGCACCTGGATACCAGGGGTTTTCATGTCGATGGTCAGTACCACAGTGAGACGCCACCCGAAGCCGGAGTGATTCACATCACCCAGGGCTATAGCCGCGACCACCGACCGGATCTCAAACAAGTGGTGCTCGAGCTCATCGCGGAGAACGCGGCAGGGATCTCCTTGTGGATGGAGCCCTTGAGCGGCAATAGCGACGACAAGACGAGCCTGCGGGCGACGGTGAAGGCGCACCTTGGGCAGTTGAGCACCGATGAGGGTTTGGAGTATGGGGTGGCTGACAATGCCCTGTGTACCGCAGAAACCCTCCGCGAGCTCGAGGGAATCGCCCGGATCACCCGTATGGCCGAGACCCTGAGCGCGGCCCGCGAGGCGATTCAGGCTGCAGCCCCTGGCTTGATGGTCTCGCGGGATAAGAGGAGCCTGCCCGCCAAGAGGCGCAGTACGCCGGGGTCAAGCAACGTTGGGTGGTGGTTTACTCTGCGCAGGCCTATCAGCGGGTCTTAACCCAACCCGGCATAGCCGGAACCAAACAGGTCTGAGCGTCTATCGTTAAAGGTAGGCTGTAACGATCGAGACTCCTGCGATGAAATCCTTCGTCGAACGTCATCAAGAGGATATCAGCGGCACGCT
>JBAPTW010000054.1:0-9133 GCA_049282355.1 Gammaproteobacteria bacterium
CCCGGCTTCCCCTCCTCGATAATGCGCCCCTCATCCATGAAAATTACCCGGTCAGCAATCTCCCGAGCGAAGGCCATCTCATGAGTCACGATCACCATGGTCATTTCCGATTCCCGAGCTAGACGCCTGAGCGTATTTAACACCTCCCCCACCAGTTCCGGATCCAGGGCTGAGGTCACCTCGTCGAAAAGCATTATTTTTGGGCGCATGGCAAGCGCGCGAGCAATGGCGACGCGCTGTTTCTGGCCCCCGGACAGTTGCTCGGGATAAGCATTTATTTTGTCCGATAATCCCACCAAATCCAGAAACGCCAAGGCGCGCTGTTTCGCGTCTTCACGTGACAGGCCCAAGACATGACGCGGCGCCTCGGTCACGTTGCGCAACACGCTCATGTGCGGAAACAAGTTGAAATGCTGAAACACCATACCCACGCGGCCGCGAACTTTGCGCACATGGTTGCGGTCGGCGGGAATTTCTTTGCCGTTGCGCGTCATGGTCCAAACGGCTTCGCCAGCAATTTCCACCCTGCCGGAATCGATCTGCTCCAGAGTCATGAGAATGCGTAGGATGGTGGATTTGCCAGAACCACTGGGTCCGATTAAAGCCACTTTTTGCGCTGGAAAAATATCCAGGTTCAGGTCCTGCAATACCTGCACCTCGCCGAATGATTTGCAGGCCCCCCGTAGCCGGATGATGGCTTGCTTGTTGTCAGCGGCTGCCAAAACGCGCCTCAAGTTTGTGTATGAACCGCGACGCCAGCAAGCTTATCGCCAAGAATAGGAGCCCGACCAAGGTCAGCGGTTCCAGATAACGAAACGTCGCGGCACCGATGAGCTTTGCCGTCTGCAGCAGTTCCAAGACTGTAATGGCTGCCAGCATAGGCGTGTCTTTAAACATCGCCACCAAGTAATTACCCAACGCCGGTATCACCGGTGGTATGGCCTGCGGCAAGATCACCGCCAACCACATGTGCGTGGGAGACATGTTCAGGGCAAGGGCCGCCTCCCACTGGCCGTTTGGCACACTTTCGATGCCCGCACGATACACCTCCGAGGTATACGCGCTGTAGTGCAATCCCAGCGCCAGGATACCCGTCGTCAAAGGCGAAAGCCGAATTCCGAAATCGGGCAAGATGAAAAATAAAAAGTAGATCTGCACCAACAGCGGTGTACTGCGGATGAACTCCACCGACCAGGCAGTGGTCACGGCGATGAGGCGGCGGCGAGCACGTCGTAATAGGGCCCACAGCAGACCCAGCACCACGGCCAAAGACATACCCAACACCGTGGCCTGCATTGTAATCAGAGAGGCACGCAACAGATCGGGCAGGATCTGAAGGGCAAAATCCCAGTCCCACATCAGTGCAGTCCCCCACAATCACGACCTACCGCCAGGCGCCGTTCCAACCAACGCACACCCTGAGTAATGACCAGCGCCCCCAGGAAGTAGAGAAAGAGCACCAGGGAGAATATCTCCGCGGAACGCAGCGTGGCGCTACGCAGTAATTGGCCCTGAAAGGTCAAATCGTTGAGCGTGATCAGGGAAACCAGTGCAGTGCTCTTTAGCAGCTCAATCAACAGGTTGCCGAGAGGCGGCAACATAGCGAACAAAGCCTGCGGCAGAATGATGCGCCACATGGCCTGACCCTCGCTGAAATTGAGGGCCACCGCCGCCTCGCGCTGCGCTACGGGTACGGCTTGGATAGCACCGCGCACTACCTCCGCGCCATACGCACCGATATTGAGTCCCAGCACGACAATTGCGACGCTCATTGCATCCAACTTGACGCCGAACAATGGCAACGCGAAATAAGCCCAGAACAATTGCACCAGCGCCGAGGTGCCGCGAAACAGATCGATGTAAGCCAGCGCCGGGATACTCACCCAAGTGTGCTGCGAGCACCGGGCGAGGCCAGCAGCTAAGGCTGCTACCGCGGCCACTGCCACTCCGCCTGCTGTGATTATCAGTGTGATCCAAAGTCCATGCAGTAGCGGAGGCAGTAAATCAAGCGGCTGTGGCACGTTCGGTAACTTCGGCTGATCGACTTTTCATCCACAATACCTAGCTACGCTATTGTGCATCATGGCGTTGACATAAATGCGGATCCTGGCTTGGATAGATCAGCGGTTGCCATCCACATCTCAATCCCCTTGGCCAGCATTTCGATGGCGTAGGTTCCGGTAAACATCGCGATGATGCGTCCGGTGATATCGAGGTAGCGTTCGAGCAATTCCTCCTTCCTGGTCTGCACGAAATCGTGCAGCACCTTTAGCAGAACAAGTGACACCGTTGCAGCGAGAACCGCAATAACAATGGCAACGGAGGCCGAAAGTGGCTTTTCCAGTCGTTTTCCAATGATGACACTCGCGCTAATTGTTCCTGGGCCGATCATAAACGGCAACGCAATCGCTCCTGTGACTCGGCTCGGCTCACCACCTTGTAACGGAGCGATTGCCGCACTTCCAGTCAGCATCATGCGCAGTCCGATGAGGAGAAATAAGATTCCACCGAATATCAAGAAAGAGGAGAAGCGAACGTGAAAAATGTCGGTAAAGATAAGCTCACCGAGCCACGCAAACAGCAAAAAAACGGCTATGCTGGTGATGCTCGCGCGTCGCAGGATGCGGATGAACACAGGAATGCGCGTTTCTCGAATAATTTCGAGAAGATAGACGCTCATCAACAGTGGATTGAGTAGCACGAACAGTAATAAACTGGCTTTGACTAACGGCTCCATGTTTTTACATTGCTGTTATTTTAAAGCTGCTGTAAATCCTGTGTGGATTGCCATGCCTATGAGTCGGACACGTCCACCCACAGGCAAAACTACAGGGCTTCACGATGCTTTAAAAGCTGCTTACTCTTTTTGTCCGGTGCACAAACGCTCGGCTGTCATATCCCCCGGCAGTTCTTGCGCGGTAAATCCAAACGGCCTCACCAGTTCCCGATGTTCCTCCGTTCCGATGAAGGCATCGAGACGTTTGTTGAACTCCTCCAGCAGCTTGTTATCGGGCACGCGCATACCGAAAGCCCCGTAGCCGATCACCCTCTCACCCTCGACAACAGGATTCGTGAAAGGGTGCGCCCGTTCCACACCACCGCCGCGCGCCTTGTTCAACATATCCTGGATCGTGAGGGAAGTTCCGGCATAGGCATCGATACGTCCCGCCTGCAGCGCTTCCACGGCACTGGGCACATCAGGCAGCACGGCTATGCGCTCGGCGGGAATACCGGTTGCGTGCGCATAAGCCAGCTCGACGGCGCCCGCCACCACGCCCAAGTGGGCCGTGGGATGGGCGGCAATCGCCTCGTAACTGCGCAAATTCAGCGGATTGCCCGCCTGCACCAGGAAAGCCTCACCGACTTTGTAGGTGGGATTAGTAAAGGCAATTGCGCGGCAGCGTTGCGGCAGAATGTACATACCGGCCGCGATGATGTCGAAGCGTTTGGCTTTGAGGCCCGGAATCAACGCTCCAAACTCGGTAAGCACGCCCTGGACGCGTTCAACGCCCATTTGCTTGAATACCACTCGGGCAATCTCCGGGGCTTCACCAGTCAAACGGCCGGTCTTGTTATCGACATAGGCATAGGGGGCTTCATTCGCATAGCCAATGTGCACAATGCCCGTGCGCTGGATACGCTGTAGCGTCGTCTCATCTAGCTGTTCGCCACGCTGGCAACCATAAGTTGCCAGCAAGCAGCAAACTGCCCCGATCGCACCCACACGCTTGAGAAGCCAACGCATGCTCCGTCTTTGCGCCATCACGCCAAGTCATTCTCGATCGGCTGCAACGCGGTAAAGTCCCAGTTGCCCAGGAACTGGGGCCGAAACTTGGCAGCAGCAAACGGCTTCTCTGCGGGGATATTACGCACACTGTTGTAGACGAAGAACAGATTGGTCCTGGCTGCAGGGGAGATGTTGTCAGATGAACCATGCATGGTGTTGCCCTCGTGCAGGATCAGTGTGCCTGGCTTTCCATGGGCTGCCGCCAAGCCGCCCTTGGCAGCGAGTTCCCTGAGGACGTTGACACTGGGGGCGCCATAAGTCTGTTTACGCAATGAAGCCTTATGGTGATTTTCAGGGGTCGCGCCAGCACAGGACACGAAATATTTGTGGGAGCCGGGGATGAGATACAATGGACCATTGAACTCGTTGTTCTCGTGTAGCATTACCCAGGCACTGAGCACCCGGCAACGTGGCAAGCCATCTTCAGCGTGCCAAGTCTCGAAATCCGAATGCCACGGAAAGGATTTGCCATTAAGGGCGCGTTTGATGTTGATACGTGCGTGGTGGACATAGACATCGCTGCCAAGGATCTGGATAACCTTGTCCAGAATTCTGCGGTCTCGTAACAGACGATCGAATAATCCGCTGAACCGATGCGGGTTGAAAATGGAGCGGGGTTGGTCACTGTCGGGTTCCAGAATAAGTTCGTCTTTACCTCTCAACTCGCCTGAAGCAACCAACCTTTCGTATTCATTGATAAGCGCATCGACTTCCTGCTGAGAAAATACTCCAGGTACCACGAGAAAGCCGTTTTGCTCATAAAAGCCCAGCTGTTCCTGCATCAGGCTGTACTTTCCGCTCGGCTCACCGGTACCATAGACTACCGGATCGACACGCTCGAAGAGCTGCTCTTCAGACCCTCGTGTGGGATAAAAATCCTCGCTTTCCCTTATCTGCTCAGTGAGCCGTTCGGCTTTACTCATCAGCTACCCCTTTATTTGATTGTCAACTCGTAAAGCGCATTGGTAGCGCGCGTCATTGCTCTTCGACTACTGGATAAGATCCTTCCCGGTCGTGCATCTCGGTGCCTGTCAGCGGCGGATTGAAGACACAGATCATGCGCATGTCGGTCCTGGCGCGTAGATAGTGCCGCTCGTGTTTGTTGAGCGCATACAGGGTGCCATGGCCGATCTTGTACGTTCGCCCAGTCTCCAGGTCTTCGATTTCACCTTCGCCACCCACGCAGTACACCGCTTCCAGGTGGTTCTTGTAGTGAATATAGGTCTCGGTGCCGGCGAAAATGGTCGTTTCGTGCAGAGAAAACCCCATTTCATCATTGCGCAACAAGAAACGCCGGCTGACCCAGTTACCGTTCTCGGCCGAGATATCGCGCTTCGTGCCGATGATCTGGCTGAGCCGGCGGACAATCATGCGGCGGTGCTGGTCTTGGCGTTTTCCTGACGCTCAACCAGGCTGCTTATTGTCTGTCCGATGATCGCCAGCCCTGCGCGGAGCAAATCCTCCTCGATGACCAGCGGGGGCAGAAATTTCAGCACGTGAGAGTCGGCGCCGGCGGTTTCGATCACCAAGCCGCGCTTAAATGCGGCCGCGGAAACGTCATTGGCAAAATTGGTGTTGGCAAACTCCAGTCCCCAAACCATGCCGACGCCGCGTAATTGCGCCTCAGCCTCGGGATAGGCCTCGACAATACGCGAGAGTTCTTTTTGCATGATCTCGCCTTTGTATCTGACGGCCTCAGCGAGTTCTGTGTCATCCCAAAAACCGAGGGCCTGCGTAGCGGCCACGAAACCGAGATTATTGCCCCGGAAGGTACCGGTATGCTCACCCGGTTGCCATTGGTCCAATTCCGGGCGCATCAGGAGCAGCGCCAACGGCAAACCACCGCCGATCGACTTGGAGAGGGTCACCATGTCCGGCTTAATACCGGCGCGTTCAAAGCTGAAAAAGGTGCCGGTGCGGCCATTCCCCATCTGGATGTCATCAACTATTAACAGGATGTCGAACTCTCGGCAGATTTGTTCAAGTTGGCGAAGCCACTCATCACTGGCAATGTAAATGCCTCCTTCGCCCTGAACCGTTTCCACGATAATCGCCGCCGGCCGATCGATACCGCTGCTCTGATCCCCCAAAAAACGGTACATATAATCGATGGTATTCACATCGGGACCGAAGTAACCATCGAAGGGTAGGAAATCAGTGTTGTGCCGCACGCCATAGGACTCGTCCCGGTAGAAGGCATTACCGGTCACCGCCAGCGATCCCATGGTCAGGCCATGATAGCCATTAGTGAAGGCAATGATGTTGGAGCGTTTCTTGACCATCCGCGCCAGCTTCAATGCGGTTTCCACCGCATTCGTACCAGTCGGTCCCGGGAATTGCACCTTGTACTGCAGGTTTCGCGGCGCCAGGATCGTGTCACGCAGTTTCGTCAGGAAATTTCGTTTAGCGATGGTAGCCTTGTCGAGGGAATGTAAAATGCCATCCCGCTGGAGATACTCAATGAGTGCGGAGGAGATGGCAGGATGGTTGTGCCCATAATTGAGCGTGCCCGCCCCGGCGAAAAAGTCGATATAGCACCTGTCCTGCTCATCGTAAAGCAGCGAGCCTTTCGCTTTGTCGAACACTGCAGGAAAAGCCCGGATATAACCCCTGACTTCCGACTCAAGTTCTTCAAATATGCGCATACTTTTACCCTTTGGTTTTCTGGTAACAGCCATCCTTCTGATTGCTTGCTCCTTGTTCGATTGCTCCGAATTGCGTGTATCGTCGCGGGCCGCGCGTTCTGCCTGCTGTATGTCGAAGGGACCGATGGAAAACAGTGGTTCCGACTCGTGGCCTTTCTCCGGAAAGAGCTGTTTGCCGAATCCCCCTGTTTCCTTGATTTCTGCCCCGAGACGCCGGGCGAGCGAATGAATCAGTGCGCGGGATGGAGTATTGGACGGACTTACGGTGATTTCGATGAACCGCACACCATGACAGGCATCGCGGTGAAGGAGTTCTAGCAACAGCCGCCCAGCCAAGCCTTGTCCGCGCACAGCGGCTGCCACCCCGATTTGCCAAACAAAGAGAATCGCCTCCTTATCAGGAAGGCGGTAAGCGCTAACAAAGCCCGCTAGATTGCCACCGGATTCTGCAACAACGCAGGTGTCTGCGAAGTGGCTACAAAGAAGCAAATAACAGTAGGGAGAATTGCGATCAAGCGTCCCGACGTCGCCAATAAGCCTCCAAATCTGCGGCCCATCCTCAATCGTGGGGCGTCGAAATCCAATCGCCGGGGTAGCTTGAGGTAATTCTTTCTTGGAAGAACTCATTCTCTCTCTTAATAACCCACCCTTTTCACCGCAAAATTAAAAAAGTGGATCACGGAGAAAGCGATGGTAACCATACGGCGAGCCAAAACTCATAACGGCTCATGCCAATACCGCACCGTTTGAAAAAACGGCCGATTTCCGGTGCCGCTCAGCCTCAGTCGGGCCGCTTCTTGGCCATATTCGCTGTAAAACAAACCAGCCGTTGATGGCTTTTAAAATACCCCCCTTCCTCTATCCGGTCGGAGAGTGAGCTTTCAAAATCGTGTATTCCTGTTTGCCTACCGGCGCGTCGACCGCTATTCGGTCCCCAATGTGCGAACCGATAAGTGCACTGCCGAGAGGAGATTGCGTCGATAGCAGGCCTGCGCTGACATCCGCTTCCTCCGCACCAACCAGCGTGAAGGTCATTTCCCGACCTGTGTCTTCGTTCACGACGACCACGGTTGTGCCTAAGGCAACTTTTCCCGTATCCATCGATATCTCCTCATTTCACAACTGATAATCTTCAGTAGCGCCCTCAGAGAGCGTGGCGGCGCCGTTGCTAACCTCCCTCTCGCTCAGGGCCGGGGGGCGTTCCAACTTGGCGCTACAGTCTCATCAATGCCACTGGATGCCGCAGCAAACACGGCATGAACACACTCGAGTTCCTCATCCTTGCGTCGCCGGAACTGTTTAATGCCGGCTTGTTGTTCAGCTATCCATCCGCGAACGCCAGCCAAGAAATAAAAAACCGTGACCCCTTCAGGCGACGGTGTACAGCGTTCCATAATGCTTCGTATCCTAAGTACTCTGGAGCCGTTATTCAAGCACCATAAAAGGTATTTCGCTATAATGGCATTGATTTATTTTTCGCAAGGTTGCCTTGACTCCATAAGATTTCGATAAATTCCATCGTAGGCGATGTTTTGTGTCGGCGAAGATTTGCTATGAGCACACAAGCTGATTTCTGCGAACAGGTCTTAGTCGCCCTGCGGCGTATCACACGCGCCATCGATCTTCATTCGCGGCGACTGGCTCACAGTCACGGACTCACGGGTCCCCAAGCGCTATTGCTCAAGAGTCTGCTGAGCAGTAGCGAGACAGCGGTCGGCGCTTTGGCCCAACGCATCAACCTGAGTCAGGCGACGGTAACCGATATCCTTAACCGGCTGGAAAAACGGGGGCTCGTGCGAAGAATCCGGTCGGGAGTTGACCGGCGCCGCGTCAACGTCGAAGCGACCGAGGAGGCTTGTCGACTGCTCCAAAACTCACCTCCTCTGCTGCAGGAACAATTCGTGGCACGTTTCAATACCCTCCAGGAATGGGAAAAAACTTTGATGCTATCCATGCTGCAACGCGTAGCCGCGATGATGGATGCACAGGACCTTGCTGTGTCTCCCGTTCTTACTACTGGCCCACTCACCGCGCTGCCAGAGGTCATTGAACAAATAGAGCACTCTATTGGCGCGCCACGAGGAATTAACAACGGGATGAATACTGCCAAGCAGCGCAAGCGTTAGAAACTGTTTAACAGGCATCGCGAGCGCAGGGAGATGCAGGCACACGGCCGATCGGCTATCGGGAAAACTCTCAAGCAAGGTAGGGCCAACCCTAATTTACATGATCGCAAGTAATCTTTATCGTGAATGTTTACAGAGATGATCGAGCATATTAGGAGGGTCCCCATGCAAATCAGTCAGATCATGACTCCTATGGTCCACACAATCCAAGCCGAGACCACCCTGGAGCAAGCTGCCCGTCACATGCGGGACGAGGACGTGGGTTTCCTGCCCGTGGTAGACAAAGCACGCTTGGCCGGGACACTCACAGACCGGGACATCGTGGTGCGCGCCCTGGCGTCGGGCAAAGATCCGCGAACGACTTCGGTCTCAGAGATCATGACCGGAGACCCCGCGTGCTGCCATGAGGATGACGATACTTCCAAGGCTGTGGCCGTCATGGAAGAAAGAAAAGTACGCCGCATGCTCGTGCTGGATCCGAAAGAGCAGGTGGTGGGCATCGTCTCTCTCGGCGACATCTCGGCCGTCGACCCTCGTCAGACCGGGGAAGCGCTACAAACCATCACTGAGCAAGC
>JBAPTW010000055.1:0-9770 GCA_049282355.1 Gammaproteobacteria bacterium
CGTTCTTGCGCCGTCGCGTCGGTCAGGACTCCGAGCGCCTGGTCGCTGTGGCAGGCGAGAAACACCGCATCGAAGCGCTCAGCCTCTAACCCGCACGCCTTCACTAGCACTTGTCCCGGCAGCCGCCTGATCCACTGGACCGGTGCGTTGAGCCGGATACGATCGCGAAACGGCGCAACGAGCTTCTCCACGTAGCGCGCGGAGCCGCCGCGGATCACCTGCCACTGCGGGCGCTCATCGACCGACAGCAGGCCGTGATTGTGGAAAAAGCGCACAAAGTAGCGCGCCGGAAAGCGCCGCATGCTATCCGGATCGGTCGACCAAATGGCCGCGCCCATGGGGATGATGTAGTGCGCAATGAACTCGCGCGAGTAGCCGTGGCCTGTGAGGTAGTCGCCGAGGCTGAGATCGTTGTCGGACTGGGCGAGCAAGGCCGGCGCCTCCCGGTTGAAGCGCAGGATGTCGCGAATCATGCGCCAAAACGACGGCCGCAGCATATTGGACCGTTGCGCGAAAAGCGTGTTCAGGGAGGCACCGTTGTACTCGAGCCCGGTGTGCTCGTCGCACACAGAGAAGCTCATGTCGCTCGGCTGTGATTCGACCCCGAGCTCCGCGAGCAGCTTGACGAAGTTCGGATAAGTCCAGTCGTTGAACACGATGAAACCGGTGTCGACATGGTAAACGCGTCCGGCCTGCTCGACGATGTGCGTATGGGCGTGGCCGCCAACGTGGCTGTTGGCCTCGAACACCACGATGTCGTGTTCGAGGCTCAAGTGGCAAGCGGCCACGTTGCCCGCGATACCGGTGCCGATAATAGCGATTTTCATGCAATCCTCCGCGCGTCGCGAATAGCGGCCTAGATGCCCCTAAGATCCTAGATCAGCCCGATTGCCGCCAGCACGCTGTGCGCTGCGCAGCGAGGCTGGACGCCCACCTTGCAGCGCCCCGCTCTGCGGCACCTTTTGGATCTGGCTCACGTCGTAGCCCTGCTCCTCGAGGAACGCCACGATCCGCTGGTAGTCCGCCTCGGGGATTTCGGGGGCACGCGCCATGATCCAGACATAATCGCGCGCCTCGCGGCCAATCACGGTTTGCGAATAGTCGGGCGTCAGGTACACGATGCGGAAGTCGGCTTTGAAGGGCCAAATAAATTGCATACCCCAAATCGCATTCGACTGGCGGTCGATGATGAATCCGCGCGGCGAGTATTTCTTCGTTGGACCGTCGAAGTCGCCAGCGCGGAAGGTGAACGTGGTCTCGATGGTACCGTCCTCGGCAAGCCGGTAGGACTCCATGGCATCGTGTGCGCCCCGCTCAATGAAGGTTGGAATGTTGGCGATCACATACCAGTCGCCCATGAACCGTTCGAGGTCG
Source organism: Gammaproteobacteria bacterium (assembly GCA_049282355.1). Classification (GTDB taxonomy): domain Bacteria; phylum Pseudomonadota; class Gammaproteobacteria; order HK1; family HK1; genus JAGTVB01. Next base: position 1,375 of record JBAPTW010000055.1, read on the forward strand.
ACTTGCGGTACCACGGCGATCGGCGCGTGGGATACGGTCCTGCATCCGGCCAACATCAACAGTAGGGCCACGAGTGATGTCTGGGCGAGTATCATGGCGGTGCCTCCGTCGTTACTGAATGCGGTAGCGCAGCACCCGGCCACTGTCGGTGCGCGACTCGAGCTGCACCCACTGATCGCCCAATGCGTACCAGATGTCGATGCGCAAATTGCGCCCATGCAGCGCATAGCGGCTTGCGACCGCGGGCGTGTCACGCACCATGATGGTCTCCTTGCCGAGCGGTTCGACACGCACCTCTTTGAGCTCACCAGTCTGAGCGTTTATCAAGCGCGGCTGGCGGAGTATGACGGGATTCCAGTAAGCGAAGCTCATGACGCAGCTCGGCCCGTCAAGGCGCGCATCGTTGGCAACCACCTGGAACCGATCGCCGTTTCGTGTCCCGCTTACCGCGAGCCGCTCGCCGTTATCGTCGGTACGCGACTCGATCGCCTCCAGGCAGTTGCCCCGCCATTGCTTACGTGCCTGGTGCATGTAGTTATAGGCTTCGATGAACAGGAACTTCACCGTGAGGCGGAAATCGCTTTGCACCCGTCGCTTGCCGTCTTGTTCGACGATCTGAAAGCGATGGCTGCCGACCTCGTGGTCGTCGAGCAACACCGCAAAGCGCAACTCCCGGCTGGTAGAAGACTCCGCCAGGCCGAGGGCAAGGGTGGCGATGAGGATGCTTAGCGCCACCCGCTTCATGCGGCCTCCTTGGGACGTCCCGGGAAAAAAGCATTGGTTCGCGCAACGTAGTCTCGATAGCGGGGACGACGATTGCGAATATCCTGCTCGAGCAGCGTGACACCGGAGACTCGGAGCAACAGCACGGTCATGAGGACCGGCGCAAAAACCGTCCACCAGCCACCCGCGGCGGCCGCGATCAAGTAGTAGCCCCACCACAGCGCTGCTTCGCCGAAATAGTTCGGATGGCGCGTGTAACGCCACAGACCGCTATCGAGCACCTCGGCACGATTAGACGGATTGGCCTTGAAGCGGGCGAGCTGCCAGTCCCCGATTGCTTCGAAGCCAAAGCCCAAAGCCCAGAGCGTGAGACCAGCGGCGTCGAGAATGTTCAGTGCGCTGGTACCGCTTAACCCAGCGAACAACGGCGGCGCGATTATCGCAGCGAGCAGCGCCTGTAACCCGAAAACGAGATAGAGGCTCTTCCATGCAAAGCCGGGTTGATTACGCGCGCGAATGCTTTGATAACGTCGATCCTCGGGCTCGCCCCAATTGCGCCAGGTGAGATAACCAGCGAGACGAAGTGCCCACAAGGCAACTAGCACCAGCAACACGGTGGCGCGCGGCTCATGCACGGGTCCGTTAGCGGCGTAAACGAGCGCACCGCTCAAAAAAAAGAGCGACCAGAGGCTGTCAACAATGCCGACATCGCATTTGACGACGCTTATTGCCCAGCCGAGGAGCGCCAGCATCGACATCGCGGCGCCTGCGAGCCATGCGGCATGCAGATCAAACATGCCTGACCTCCGGCTGCAAGTCAGTTCGCGGCACCATCGCGAAGCCGTTGTAGCGCCGCGCGAGCTGGAGTAAGAGCGGTGTGAGTAGCGCCCAGCCTACGGCCAGTGCAACAAGCGCTGTGGCTGGCTCAACGAAAACCATTGCGCCGAGCTTGGCGCCACCGTAATAGGCAAGGGGGCCGCCCATAGCGCCAAACAGCGCGGCGATGAGCAGTCGTCGCTTCAACCAAGAGAGACTGACGTTGAGTGTGGTGGCAAACAGCATCCAGAGTGCCACCATCCAGTACGGCGCAGTGCCGGCGAGCAACATGCCGTTGGGGAATTCAACCCAGCCGAGCGCTAACAGTAAGCTGTCCCATAACGCGCCAATGCCCGCCGCCGCTAGTACCAGCGTCGCCTCGCGCATCGGCTGCGTCGCACGTGTCAGGTGCCAGGCGACGATTACCGCTGCTAGACTGGCGCCGAGCCACGGCAAGCCCCAGGCGGCGCCTAGCACGCAGGCCAGCCAGCCGAATTGAAAGGCGACGATGTTGGCAACGATTGGCATGGCAACCTCCTCCTGAGTCACGCCAGCGGGCGTTCGAACAGGTAGTGACTCACCCACCACTCTTGGCCGTGGTTGTGCCCGAATAGCTCGGCACAGGCCATGAAGAACAGCCGCCAGCGCTGCAGCCAGCGATCGGCCGCCTGCGCACCGTAGGCGGCCGCGAGGATTGGCACCACCAGGTCGTGCCGGGCATCGAGCTTGATGAGCCAAGCTTCGGCGGTCTTCTGATAGTGCTGCCCGCTCCAGCGCCAGCGATGCAACAGTCTCAGCTGCTCTTGAAGGCGCAGCGCCAGGTCGTCGCTCGGCATCATGCCGCCGGAGAAGAAGTATTCGCTCATCCAGTCGCTAGCGCCGCGGGTCTCGAAGGCATACGGCACGGCGCGGTGCACGAACACGTGCATGAAGAAGCGGCCACCGGACTTGAGCCAACGATGCACGCGCGCAAAGAGTTCTTGCCAGTTACGCATGTGCTCGAACATCTCCACCGAGACGATGCGATCGAAACGGGCCTCGGTGTCGAACTGGTTCATGTCACGTGTTACCACGCTGATGTTGCTGAGCGCACGTCGTGCCGCCTCGGTCAGAATGAACTCGCGCTGGGAGTTCGAGTTCGAGACCGCGGTAATGCGGCTCCCTGGATAGTGCTCAGCGATCCACAGCGTAAGCGAGCCCCAGCCGCACCCGAGCTCGAGAATTTTCATGCCGTCATGCAGCTCGGCCCGTTCGCAGGTGAGGCGAAGCGCAGCCGCCTCGGCCTGGTCGAGCGTGGTCACGCCCGCCGGCCAATAGCAGCAGCTGTACTTGCGGCGCTCGCCAAGCGCGTGCTGATAGAACTCGGCCGGCACCTCGTAGTGCTGTTCGTTCGCTTTCTCCGGTAGTAGCGCGATGGGGGCATGCGCCATCTCCCGCACGAAGTCTTCAGTGCGCGCAGCGGCTGCCTCGACGTCGTGGGCCTGAATAGCCGCCAGCCGCTGCCTGAGCAACCGGCGTATCCCGGCGCGGACCATGCTATCCGGCACGAAGCCTTGTTCGGTCCAGTTGAGGGCGAGATTCGCAACGCTCATGGCACTCTCCTCGGTGAATTGACTCGGTGGCGCGCTAGTTCGGGTGATGGCCGGCGGCACGTCACAGAGTCTTCGGCAGGGCGGCATCCACACCCATCTGAATAATGAACAATCTCGGATAAAAAAATTTGTCACATCAGTTGCCTGAATATAAATTGTACAATACGTCTGCGAGTAACGTCAACTGCGCCCTCTTTTATCCACTTATCCTCGCTTCGTCCTACCAACTCCATTCCTCTGTCAAAAATGGCTGTGAGACTGTACACTCCTTGTCGCCATTTTCCCTTTTGTCGATGCGGGCGGGTCACATCACTGGCGCGCGAACCTGTCGTTGGCGCAGTGGGAGATGCCGTTTCACGCTATCGCCGCAACCTCGGATACATCATACTATGATCATGTATAAATACTGGACACAGATTTATCCATGAACGCGCTGGCGGTGTTAGGCTCATGCCCGTTTCCAGCACCGAGGCTCGCCATCCTCGGCACGCCGGTGCGAACGGTACTTCTGCGCTGGCGAGGTCTTGCCCTTGGCCCAAGAAATGGGCTGTCTGCAAATCCTCGACACGATGTTACCCTTTGAATGGTGACGCTGAGGGTGGTAGATGACCATTGGCGCCGTTTCTTCCCGTGCGGCAAACTTCACGCAGGTGACGCGGGGCGCTCTGAAGGAGACCGAGCCCAATGACGAGTCACGGTCAATATGTAAGAGATCTGGGGCCTTGGCCCCGAGGACATCAAGCATGAGCAAAACATATCTATTGGTAGGCGCCACATCCGGTATCGGCCAACAGGTGGCCGCTCGGCTCCTCGAGCAAGAGGCGATTGTGCATGCCCTTGGCCGGCGCGCTGATCAGGGACAGAGCCCGCGAGGCCTGGTCGTGCACCCCAGCTGCGATGTGTTGCTCGAAGAGCCGGCGTTCCCAGAGATCGATGGCCCAATCGACGGCCTCGCCTACTTTCCCGGCACGATAACGCTGCGGCCCTTTAACCTGCTGCGCCGCCGAGATTTACTGCACGATCTTGAGCTGAATTATCTCGGTGCTGTGAGAACGCTGCAGCGCTATCTGGGGCAGCTCAAGAAAGCGCCCAGCGCAGCCGTGGTCTTGATGAGCACCGTCGCCGTACAAACCGGGATCCCCTTCCATGCTTCCATCGCTGGGGCGAAGGGCGCCATCGAGGGCCTGACTCGGGCGCTGGCCGCGGAGCTTGCACCGAAGATCCGTGTCAATGCCGTTGCACCCTCGCTCACCGATACCCCGCTTGCCCAGCCATTGCTCAATCAAGCCGCAAAGCAGGAGGCGGCGGCCAAACGCCATCCGCTGCAGCGAGTCGGGGGGGTCGATGATATCGCCTCGGCCGTGTATTTCTTGCTGACCGGTCAGTCGAGCTGGATTACTGGCCAGGTGCTGCCAGTGGACGGAGGCCTCTCGCGGATTAGGCTGCTGTCCTAATCAGCGTTCGAGCGCAGGTGGTGTGGTGTGCAGACCGTGACAACCAGCAAGGGAAATTGGCGCGCGCGGGGCCGACAAGCGATTCCCCAGTTCACCAACACCATGCCCGGTGCGAACGGATCGTTCGCTGCGCATGGCACAAGGCTCATCACCGGCTTCATCGTGCAGGCTTAGCGCTTCAGCGGCAACTGACAACCACATGCAAGCGCAATCATGCTTCGCCCCCGTTTTGCGCCCTGAGGGGCCGAACAGCCCGCAATGAACGCCCACAGGGGAGACTCCAGGACGCGATTTGGCGTTACCCCATGGCCGTGCAAGTGGGAAAACGTCGCGTCCGGCAGCACACGATGCGTCATATGGGCTTTGTGTCCGCTCGATGCTGTTTCTCCCACAACAGCAATCTGTAGCTCTCAATCACGCGGCCCAAGTGTGGATGGTCTACCCCAAGAGTCCGCCCCAAAATGCTCAATGAGCGGAGGAACAACGGCTCGGCTTCACGCAAACGCCCCTGAGCACTGTACAGTTGGGCAAGATTGGCGAGACCCGTGGCCACTTCGGGGTGCTCGGAACCTAGCGTATTGCGTGCGATACGCAGCGAGCGCTGGTACAGCGGCTCAGCGTCGCGATAGCGGCCTTGGACACGATAGAGTTTTGCGAGATTGTTGAGCGTTTGAGCAACATCGGGGTGCTCTTTGCCGGTCGTTGCCAAGGACGTGCTCCTGGATCTGCAAGGACCGCTGATATAAGGGCTCGGCTTTGGCATACTTGCCTTGATCGTGGTAAAGCAGTGCCAGGGCATTCAAAGTGCGGGCAACACGGAGGTGGTGCGGTCCGAACACTCGCTCTTCAATGGCGAGCGCGCGTTTGTAAAGCGGTTTCGCCTCCAAGAAACAGCCCTGGGCATCATAGAGTAAGGCCAATTCATTGAGGCTTTGAGCGAACTCGGGATGCTCAGTTCGCAATACCGTTTCGCGAATCATACGGGCTCTCTCGAGCACCGATTCGGCCTCCTCGTACAGGCCCTCGGCACGGTATAGCTTGCCCAGATTGGCGAGGCTTTCCGCTGTGGCGCGCCCGTTCGGATCGGCTTGATCGCGAATTGCTAATGCCTGCTGGTGAAGGGATCGGGCTTCGTCATAGCGTCCAAGGACATGATAGAGTGAGCCGAGATCGTTGCGGCTTTGAGCGATCGCGGGATGCTCCGCCGCTAGCGCCACCTCCCGAATGGCGAGCCCTTGTTCATAGAGCTGCTCGGCCTTGGCGTACTGCCCTAATTTAATTCCTGGTCAAGCAACGCGAGCTCGTTTAGCACCTCGGCCACCCGCGGGTGAGTTGACCCAAAAGCCTCCTCGAAAATCGTCCTCGACCGTTGGTACAGGGCTGTTGCCTCAGGATAGCGCGCCAGACTGCGGTAGGATTTTGCGAGCGCATTTAGACTCGTCGCAAGCCGGGCGTCGGTCGCCCCAAAGGTCTCGGCTTCCCGCACTGCGGCTTCAAGATGCTTGCTGGCCTCGGAGTAGCGGCCATCTAGAAACGCCTCAGTGCCTGTTCGTTGGTAGGCGTCCCAGTGGCTCTCTTGGGAGTATACTGGCGCGAAATGCAATCCGAGGGCGCATACAAGGCTCGGTAGCCAACGGTTTGGAATGCCCACTGATTTTTCTCCCTCGCGTGATGCACAAACGGCCCGTTTAAAAGATACCCCCTGAAACAACGGAAGGGCAAAATAAGCGATGCCCGCTGGCGGCCACCTTCAGCGGATTTCTCCTTCGGGGGGAAGCCCGATGTCACCGGCGATGCGACCTAGCCGGAGCATCAGTCTTGGTCACGCTCGCTGAGTGACTTTGCGAGATTTAACTTCACGCCAGCCGCAGCATTGTGGGATAAGAGATATTACTGGCAATCTGCAGGGGATCGAACAGCAACGAGCGCAATTTAGGTAAAACGAGAATGGATTGGCAAGATGAACCGATCTTGGACGCCGGCAACACCCGCGAGAGACCGGAGCAACCGGACCGCATGGCGGCAATGGCACGGGTTCAGCGTTTAGTTATGCAGCAGCCCTACGCGGTACTTTGCACTCAAGGTCAAGGCCAACCTTACGGTTCACTGGTGGCCTTTGCCGCTACAGACGATCTTCGGTACCTGGCGTTCGCGACGCCCTCGACCACCCGAAAGTTTCGACTGCTCTGCGAATGCCAGCGGGTGGCATTGCTTATCGATAATCGCTCCGAGGGCACCAAGGACATCATGGAGCTTGAGGCAGTCACTGCAACGGGCCGAGCCAGCGAAGTACCTAAGGGACCCGAGTTCCCTTACTGGTCGAGGCTACTCATAAGGCGCCACCCCTACCTGGAGTCCTTCGTCTTGGCCCCGTCCGCGGCACTCATTCGTGTGGAGATCTTGCGTTATCTCCATGTCGTTCGTTTTCAAGAGGTACGAGAGTGGATTCCAGCCAGCAGTTCGTAATTCCGCTTTCAACCCTCTGCAAAGAACATAGCCGCCTACTCATTGGGAGCAAGGCGGCTAACCTTGCGCGGCTTGCTGGGGCTGGGTTTCGGGTGCCCCGAGGATTTTGTATCACGGCTGATGCCTATCAGCGCTTTCTTAAAAAAGGCGATCTCCAAAGCACAATACACATGGAGCTTGGCCGAAAAGCCTTTGAATCGTTGCGTTGGGAGGAAGTCTGGGATGCGGCGTTGCGCATCCGCTCGGCTTTCTTGCGCACTGCCGTCCCACGGAAGGTGGCCCGCGCTATTGCCACGGCCCTGGCAGAAATGCCGGTTGCAAATGCGGTGGCCGTTCGTTCCTCGGCGCCGGGAGAAGACACCGCCAGAAGCTCGTTTGCGGGCCTGCATGAGTCATTTGTAAACGTCGTGGGTGAGGAGGCTGTATTGAGCGCGGTGCGGGCAGTCTGGGCTTCTCTCTGGTCCGATGCCGCCCTGCTCTATCGGCAAGAGCTCTCGCTCGATGTCGCAAGCAGCGCCATGGCAGTACTGGTGCAGGAGATGGTCGATGGCGGTCCCTCCGGCCTCGCCTTTGCGCGCGATCCACGGGCTGGCGCATCTTCCACGCGGGCTGTGATCGAGGCTGTTCCAGGACCGTGCCGTGAGCTCGGTGGTATCTCGGCTAGGGCCTCGGCAACAACCTCCTCCGAGTGGCCAAAGCCATAGACCGCGGCGGTATCGATCCAATTAATCCCGACTTCGAGCGCGCGTCGAATCGCAGCGATGGAGTCGCGGTCATCTTGTGGTCCCCACCCGTATGCCCAGTTATCGCCGCCGATAGCCCACGCGCCGAAACCGATGGGCGTGATCTCAAGATCTGTGTTTCCAAGGCGCCTTCTTTGCCTGATCATAATTATATCCGTGCTTCGTCAAGCCTCGTGCTATCGCTGCGCGCAACGTCTGGCGTCAAAGTCAGTTTTGATTTGCTCTACCTTGACTCTTATGTACCCTGATGTTGTCTGCCACCATCAGCAACACGACGCCGAAAACGCCAACGCGCAAACAGCCCGTAGAGCACATCGAGCGGCTGCAGTGCACGCAGGGGCCGCAAGAAAGCGGCGAGGCGCCGATAGTAAGGCAGTTGCGACCAAATAGCGGCGAAGGCGTGGGCGCCCAATACCATCTTTCCCTCAGGCGTCAGGACATGAAGACGACGCATAGCGTCGGCTCGTCCAATTCCATAGGCCTCGAGTGCCTTCGGCTGGGTGTGGATGTCTACCCACTGGATGCGTTCCGCGGTGTCGAGTCGCTTGTAGTGCTCCACCTCTCGACGGCAAAGGAGGGCACCCTCCATCATAAAACATGGT
>JBAPTW010000056.1:0-2680 GCA_049282355.1 Gammaproteobacteria bacterium
TTTCTCTGCTGGCATTTAACGCTTGGGAAAAATTCGCTTTGGCCGAAACTCTGTCTCCGGCCCTCATCTGCGCCTGAGCAATATCCTTTAAGGCAATCGCACGAGCGTAGGAAGACTCCGTTTGCGCTGCAGTCTTTACCGCCCCGGCGAATTCAAAGATACTTGCTTGATCTCGCGTGATGCTGCGAAGAGCCTCATCACGCGAGTCCGTATCTACTTTGATCGTGCCCGCGAGTGTTGTTGCTCTCGCGAAAATTTGCCTCGCGAGATTCCTGTGGCCGGCTATATAATGGTCCTTCGCAATCGCGCTCATTACCGTAGCCCGCTTAGAACGAGATTGGATGAGGTCTGCGCTTTCGATTGCTCTAGAAAAGGCTTGCTTAGACCTTTCTTCATCACCCACCGTTGCAAACAGCCCACCGATAGAGCTAAGAACCACCGCTCGCTCTTCCTCATTTTGGAGTCCATCGAGGACATCCTCGATGGCTGTGATGGTCTCCTGAGCGCCGACGACGTCCTCAAGCTGTAACTGTTTTTCTGCGATCTTTGTGAGCATTTCAGCACGCCGGAAGGGTTCATCAATCTCAGCAGACACCTCCAGGGCCTGATAGATATCGTTACTCTGTAGGGCATAGTCGCAGATAAATTGCAACATATGCGCCCGATCGAAAGGTTCATCGCCGTTGATGTTGTTGGCGGTTTCGCCGTTGATATGATTGGAAGTTTCGATAAGCCGCTCAAATGCCTTTTCTGAGCCTTCTTTGTCCGCTGCTCGGGATCGGTCCGTGGCGATAGCACTCAGTGTCTGCCCACGGGCCCTGAGGTCTTTTATTTGGTCAGCAGTCTGCAGGGCTCCTGACATATCACCTGATTGCGCTTGATGTTGAGAAATATCACTCAACGCATTCTCTCGATGAGTGCTGTCTTCTATATCAGCAGTGGCCTTTAGAGCGGTCTGAAAAGTCTCTTGTGCTGCTGTGTGGTTACCCTGAGCAGCCTGGTCTTGCGCGAGTTGATCGAGTTGCGCGGCTCTTTCTGCAGCCACAATATCATCGCTCGTTGACCCTGGTGTTTCGATGGCCTGTGGGATCACGCCGCTGAAAGTTGTCGCCACGGGCTCACTTACCGGTGGGAAATCGCCGACTGCTGAAGCAGTTATTTGTTCCACTGAGGCCATCTCTAAAGCCCGCTCATCAGACTTCCCGTCCTGTAGGGCATACGCCAAAATACCCGTGGCAACGAGAGAGATGCCCACTAGGGAACTCATAGTAAGCGCTTTGCGCCTCGATGAATTCTCCCATCCGAATCGCTTTCGTATCTTTCTCAGCTCCTCCTGCTGAGCTGTTCGTTCTGCTGCTTCCTTCTCTAGTTGGGCTTGCAGTTTTTGTCTTATTTCATACTGGCGCTTTTCGGACGCTATCAACTGATTCCGCTCCAGTGTCTTAGCGTATTTTGCTGCAATCACCCCGCACTGCGCGCAGACGTCCGAATCGTCTCGCGCTTTTTCTTGTTCATGACCACATGCCGGGCAGGTGTACATCTCGATTTCTTTCTCGATTTCCACCAATTGCCAAGATGGCTGCAACTCACATTTCAAGCCATTTTGCTCAAGAATCCATTTCAATTTTTCTGCAGCAGAATGACTAAGTTGTTTTCTAAATGTGACATCACGATTAAGTATGTGCATGTCATGGAGGAAATCAAACTTTTTCGCCTCGGTCTTGAAGACTGTCGCTAGCTGTTGTTTGACATTTGAGAGGTCGACACTGGACCTCATCCCTGTGACGATCACATCGTAGTACTGTTCGGTCATGATGCATTCCGGTTATCAGAAGAGAGTGCTGGTTTCTTATGCTCCTTGCGCATTCGAGGTATCGAGGTGAGCAAATGCTACTCTGCACCTTTTTTCTATGGGAAGGCCCAAGGCGTAAGGGAATAGGGAAGAATGGGTTAGCTCATCATCGGAAGTTGATGACGGTCTGCCCTCCCCCTGTACGGCAACATTTATCGACGTTGCGGAGGGGGGCTTTAGCGAAGAACAAGCGAGTAGTGCGCTGCCCAAATCGTCTGGCGTCGATCTGCTCCATGCTTTGGAGCGCATTGCGGTCTCAGCCAAGCGCAGCTTCCTGCGAGCGTTGGCATTGCGCAACCCTCCATCGCAATGCCGGAGAAAGGTGCTCGCCAAGATACTGGGGAAGTGCTGCAGCGGATCGTCGCGACACTACAACGAGATAGATGATCTGCTCGATACGAAGTTGATAAGGCTCCCGGTAGCGCCGTCGATCGCGCAAGCGCGCCTCGCCTACAGACCCGCTGTCAACCCCCTTGCAGCCATTCCATCCACGCTTGCATCAATGTCGCATAGCCCCAAGCGCCGCCAAGCCACAAAAGGTTCGGAGCCTGGAAACCCGCCGCCTCACAGCGCCTCCACCTCCACCGAATCGCCGTACACGTCGATCCCCAAGCGTTCCGCCACCTTCCGCGCCCGGGCATCGGTCATCGGCGAGATCACGATCAGACGGTTGGCCTGCCGCCCATGCCGCTTCTCGTAAAACCGCGCCTTGCGTTCGAAGATATACATGCCGGCTTTGTCGATAGACGATTTCAGTTCGCAAATCAACAGCAGGCCGTTCTTGATGATCACATCCAGTTCCACTTGGTCAGGCCGCCCGAACACTTC
>JBAPTW010000057.1:0-11918 GCA_049282355.1 Gammaproteobacteria bacterium
CGCGGAGAACACGGAAGCCAATGTACTAAACAATCGAGTCTGACCCCAATGTTTCCACGCTCCGTGTTGTTCCACCTTATGCCATTGCGACGGCATATGGAGAGAATCGATGCACTCTCTATCGGTGGTCTGTTCCAACCTTGTATAGCGCATTGAAGCTAGAGTCCGGGGCGACATCGTTTACAATGGGTGCCACGATGCAGGAGTATGTCGTTCATGCCTGAACCGGACGAACACGATCAAATCGCGCAACGCCAGGCGAAGCTGGCGGATTTGCGCCAGCAGGGAAGCGCTTACCCTAACGACTTTCGCCGAGACAGTCTCGCCGGCGATCTTCACCGCGAGCACGACGACCGCTCGAGTGAGATTCTGGAATCAAAACCGGTGTGGGTCGCCGTGGGGGGGCGACTGATGACGCGGCGACTGATGGGCAAGGCGAGCTTCGCTCATTTGCAGGATATGTCCGGCCGGATTCAGCTCTATGTGCGCCGCGCTGATCTCGCCGAGGGACGCTACGACGCATTCAAGCGCTGGGATCTTGGCGACATCATCGGCGCCGAGGGGGTGCTGTTCAAGACCAAGACCGGAGAGCTCTCTATCCGGGTCGACGAGGTTCGGTTGCTCACCAAGGCGCTGCGGCCTTTACCGGAGAAATTCCACGGCCTCACCGATCAGGAGACACGCTACCGCCAGCGCTACCTGGACCTGATGGTGAACGAGGACGCTCGGCGCGTGTTCCGGATGCGGTCTGCCGTCATCGATTATTTGCGCGGTTTTTTCAACGCTCGAGGCTTTCTGGAAGTCGAGACGCCGATGATGCAGGCCATACCGGGAGGCGCCGCTGCCCGGCCGTTCGCGACCCATCACAATGCGCTGGCGATGGATCTGTATCTTCGCATCGCACCCGAGCTGTATTTGAAACGCCTGGTGGTCGGAGGCTTTGAGCGAGTCTACGAGATCAACCGCAACTTCCGAAACGAAGGCCTTTCCACGCAGCACAACCCAGAATTTACCATGCTGGAGTTCTATCAGGCTTATGCGGATTACCGGGATCTCATGGATCTTACAGAAGTGCTGTTGCGGGGCATGGCGCAGACGCTGCTCGGTACCACAACCCTTTCCTACCAGGGTGATGAAGTAAATTTTGCGGCGCCTTTTCCACGGCTCACGGTGAAGGAGGCTATTTGCCAGTTTAATCCCCAGATCACCGTTGAAGCGCTGGGGAGCCTCGATCGCGCCCGCGATATCGCCAGGCAATGGGAAATACCGGTACGGGATGACTTCGGGCTCGGCAAGCTGCAGGTGGAGCTGTTCGAAAAGACGGTGGAACCAAAGCTCATGAGCCCCACTTTTATTACTGCCTATCCGACAGAGGTGTCGCCGCTCGCACGGCAGAACGAAGCCGACCCCTTCGTGACCGAACGTTTCGAGTTATTCATCGGTGGGCGCGAGATTGCCAATGGTTTTTCTGAGCTCAACGACCCCGAGGAGCAGGCGGCGCGTTTTCGCGCCCAGGCGGCTGCCAAGGCGGCAGGGGATCAGGAGGCCATGCACTACGACGCCGATTATATTCGGGCCTTGGAGTACGGATTGCCGCCAACGGCAGGGGAGGGCATCGGCATCGATCGGCTGGTGATGCTATTCACCGATCAGCCGTCGATACGGGACGTGCTGCTCTTTCCCCACATGCGACCGGAGCGAAAAAACACGTGAACCAAATCATCCGCCTTGTTCCGGGTGTGCTGGCGGCGATTGCCGCCTACATCGGGCTGCAGCTCATGCACATGCTCGGTATTCAACCGCTGGTCGAGTTCTTTTTGTTCGTCATTATCTATGGCGCTGTTGCGTTCCTCGCCGAGCGCGCCATGAAATCCTATGCCCAGAGAGATGTCTGACGTGCATCAAGACAATCGGTAGACAGTTCACTCGATGTCGAAACCCGAACCCTACCGCGTTGATGTAGCACTGCCCGGGGGCTATGAGCACGGCACCGATCGCTACCCGTTATTGCTTTTTCTTCATGGCAGCGGCGAACGGGGCAATGATCTCGAGGTGGTGAGGCGTCACGGTCCTCCAAAGCTCGTGCTCGGCGCCTTTCGGCCACTGTATTTGGATCCGTTCATCATCGTCTCTCCCCAATGCCCGGCAGGTGAGGAGTGGTCGGCGGAAGCACTGATAGCCGTTTTCGATGGGGCGTGCGCCACCTGGCGGGTGGACCCGGCGCGGGTTTATCTCACGGGTCTCAGTTTGGGCGGGCTTGGCGCCTGGCGCTTGGCGATCGCCCAGCCGGAGCGCTTCGCCGCGGTCGCCCCTATTTGTGGTCGCGCTGATCCGGCGCTGGCGGCCCGGCTCGAGAACGTGCCGATTTGGATCTTTCACAGCGCTGCCGATCAGGTAGTGCCGGCAGCGGAATCCGATAGGATGTTCGAGGCACTGGTGCGCTGCAATGCCGATGTGACCTATACCCGCTACCGCCGCCTCGGTCACGCTGAGACCTGGGAGGCGGCGTATGGCCAGCCAATGCTCTATGAGTGGTTGTTGCAGCACGAGCTGAGGGTTTCACAAGCGTGCCCAGGCCTGTAGCTCTGAAGAATGCGAGCTCGTTTCCCAGGGTTAGTGTTGCTGCCGGCGATGGTTTCCCCTTGATAGCGCTGCGTCCTTCGGCCGTAACCTTCAGCGAAGCTCAGGCTTTGCTCCAGAGCGTTTTGCTGCCAACCGAAGTCGCAGCGCATTGAGCCGGATGAAGCCTCCGGCGTCGGCCTGGTCGAACGCGCCGCGGTCTTCCTCGAAGGTGGCAATGGTGGGGTCGAAAAGGCTGTCGCTGTCCGAGGCCCGCCCGACCACTGTGACATTACCTTTGTAGAGTTTGAGTCGAACGCGACCATTGACGCGTGACTGGGAGGCATCGATCATGGCTTGCAACATGTCGCGCTCCGGGCTCCACCAGTAGCCGTTGTAAATGAGACTAGCATAGCGGGGCATGAGCTCGTCCTTCAGGTGCGCCACTTCCCGATCCAGGGTAATGGATTCGATAGCACGATGCGCCTTTAGCAGGAGGGTGCCTCCCGGTGTTTCATAGCAGCCGCGGGATTTCATCCCGACATAACGGTTTTCCACCAAGTCAAGCCTGCCAATGCCGTTTTCGCCACCTATGCGGTTTAGCGTCGTCATCACCTGAGCTGGTGTTGCACTCTCGCCATCGATGGCGACGATATCGCCGCATTCATAGTCGATCTCCAGGTAACGGGGTTGGTCCGGCGCCTGCTCTGGACTGAGGGTCCAGCGCCACATGCTCTCATCCGGCTCGGCCCAGGGATCCTCCAGTATCCCGCCCTCGTAGGAGATGTGCAGCAGATTGCCATCCATCGAATAGGGAGAGGCGCCTTTGCGCTTATACTCCACCGGAATGCCGTGGCGTTCGGCATAGGCAAGGAGTTTTTCGCGGGAGGTGAGATCCCACTCGCGCCAGGGTGCGATCACTTGAATCGAAGGATCGAGCGCATAGGCACCAAGCTCAAAACGAACCTGATCGTTACCCTTGCCGGTTGCGCCATGAGCGATGGCGTCAGCGCCCACTTCGCGGGCAATCTCTACGAGTCGCTTGGCAATGAGCGGACGGGCGATAGCGGTGCCAAGCAAATATTCTCCCTCATAGAGCGGATTTGCCCGGAACATCGGGAATATGTAGTCGCGAGCGAAGGTTTCCGTGAGATCTTCGACGTACATTGCCCGTACGCCGAGAGCTTCTGCCTTGCGCCGGGCGGGCTCGAGCTCCTCTCCTTGGCCGATATCGGCGGTAAAGGTCACCACCTCGCTGCTGCGTTTTTCTTGCAACCACTTTAGGATGACGGAGGTGTCTAATCCTCCGGAATAAGCGAGCACGACTTTTTTTGGTTCCGTCATGGCGAAATCCTCTGATAATGTACCGGCGCACCGGCAGCAAGCAAGAAAACTTTTCCCGCAGACAACGGCGGCGGCAGAATGTGATGATACGAGCTTACCCGTCCTGCCGAAACGGTCTCAAGTAATCGGATCCTTGGCCCGACTTACGAATGTCCGCAGCGCAACAGGCGCCAGCCCGTGAAGGCAAGAAGGTACTTTGGCGGGGCGGGGAGCCCGGCGCATCCGGCGGCTGGGTAGAGAGGGACTTTGCGCCGCTGAGAAACGCCGCTATGCCAAGCGTACGCGTTTTTGGAATAGCCTTTGACTCGTCCTAGGGGGAAATCTGATGTCCAACAAGACGCTCATGCTGCCCGATCGGCTTTACCGATACCTTCTTGACGTCTCGCTACGCGAGTCCGAGCTGCTGCGACAGCTGCGCGAAGAAACGGCGAAAGATTCCATGGCGCGAATGCAGATTGCACCAGAGCAAGGCCAATTCATGGCGCTGCTGGTGGATCTGCTGGGTGCTCGACGGGTGCTGGAGATCGGCGTTTATACCGGCTACAGCGCGCTTTGCATGGCAAGCGCGCTGCCCCCGGACGGACGGTTGGTTGCCTGTGATATGAGTGAGGAGTGGACGCGCATCGCACGGCACTATTGGCATACGGCGGGGCTCGCAGATCGTATCGATCTCCATCTTGCGCCGGCACTGGATACCTTGGCGGCTCTGCTTGCCGAGGGGCAAGGGGAGAGCTTTGATTTTGCCTTTATCGATGCGGACAAACGGGAATATCAGGACTATTTTGAGGAGACCCTGAAATTGCTGCGCGTTGGCGGGCTCATAGCTATCGACAACACCCTGTGGAATGGTAGCGTCGTCGATCCGGATGATCAGTCCGAAGACACTATCGCGATCCGCGCGTTTAATGAATGTTTATATTACGACGATCGAGTCAGCCTCAGTCTCGTGCCGATCGGAGATGGCCTGACGCTCGCGCGCAAGCGCTAGCCACGTCTCGCTAGCCAACGGCTGCTACTCCATGGCGCCGGTTGCCTGGTAATGAGACGCTAATACTTCAGCAACACAGCCGGTGATCTTCTTCGCCGTTGGGAGGTGGAGGAATTCATTGGGGCCGTGGGCGTTGGATTCCGGTCCGAGCACGCCGGTAATGAGGAACTGAGAGGCGGGAAAGCGTTTTCCGAGCATAGCCATAAAGGGAATAGTACCGCCTTCCCCCATGTAGATGGCCTCTTTTCCGAAGTAAGCCAAGGAGGCCTCGTCTGTCACGGTTGCCAGCCAAGGGGCCAATGAAGGGGCATTCCAACCGCTGGCCGGCGGCTCTGGCTCGAAGTCAACATGAACGCCGTACGGTGGGTTACCTTCCAGCAATTGCTTGAGGTGGCGGGTCGCCTTCTCGGCATCGCAGGTCGGCGCAAGCCGCAGCGACAGCTTGACGGCGAGGCGAGGGAGGGTGACATTGCCAGCATCGGCGAGTGCCGGCAGCCCAGCCGCTCCGGTGACCGACAGCGCCGGGCGCCAGGTGCGATTGAGGACCAGCTCAGTTCCACCGCCACCGACCGGTCGCGCTCCCGGCCAGAAGGGATATTTCTGAAAGACGCCGTCGGCGAGCACCGTTGCGGCACGGTGCGCTTGGGCGACGCGCTCCTCCGGGATGGCGACCTGGAGCTCGCGCGGCAGGATAGTGCCGTGTTGCTCGTCTTCCAGGCGGCTCAAGAGTTGGCGTAACACGCGAAACGGTGAAGGCACGATACCGCTGGCATCTCCCGAGTGTACGCCTTCGCGCAACACATCGATGCTCAGCACGCCGGCGGCCAAGCCGCGCAGGGAAGTGGTGCACCAGAGCTGGTCGTAGTTGCCGCAGCCGGAATCCAAACAGATAACGAGGCTCGGAGCGCCGATCCGATGGGCGAGCCGATCCATGTAGTAGGGCAGATCATAGCTGCCGCTTTCTTCGCAGCTCTCGATAAGGATCAAGCAGCGCCGATGGGAGATGCCTTGATCTGCCAGCGCGCGAAGAGCGCTCAATGCGGCGAACACGGCGTAGCCGTCATCTCCCGCGCCACGTCCATAGAGCCGATCGCCTGCTAGCACGGGACGCCAGGGTCCGAGCTCTTTTCTCCAGCCGCTCATCTCCGGCTGTTTGTCAAGGTGGCCGTAGAGCAATACCCCATCTTGCCCGTCTCCAGGCACCTCCATCAAGAGCAGCGGGGTTCGACCCTCCAAGCGCACGACTTCCACCGTCATATCGGGAAGCGCGTGCTCGCGGCACCATTGCTCGATGAGCGCGACAGCGGTTTCCATGTAGCCATTGGTCTGCCAGCTGGGGTCGAAGGCGGGTGACTTATTGGGAATGCGAATATACTCAATCAGCACCGGAAGAATGGAGTCGTTCCAGCTCTGTTCAATGAAACGCCGAGTACGCTCCCTATCCATTGACGGCTCCTCGGTGTGCAGCAAACACCTGACCACTGATGCCGCGGCTATCGGGGCCCAGCAAGAACAGATAGGTTGCCATTAGGGTTTCCGGCTGCGGCAGCGTCTGCGGGTCCTCTCCGGGATAGGCCGCGGCGCGCAGACGGGTTCGAGCTGGACCTGGGTCGAGGCTGTTGACACGCGTGGATGGAAAGGCGTCGAGCTCTTGCGCCAGAATCTGCGTCATGCCTTCAATACCGAATTTGGAAACGCCATAGGCGCCCCAGTAAGCACGTCCCTGTCGGCCAACGGCGGCCGAGGTGAAGACGATGGACGCATCGGGCGACTTCTTCATGAGTGGCAGGCAGGCGCGAGTCAGGAAGAAGGCGGCATTCAAGTTGATTTGTATCGTCTCCAGCCATAGCCTGGGGTCATAGTAGTCGATGGGCGTGAGTGTCCCCAGCTGCGCTGCATTGTGTAGCAGCCCATCGAGCCGGCCGAACTCGGCTGCCACCCGCTCTGCCAGCTCCTCATGGTCGTCGGGGCTCGCTCCGAGCAGATCCATAGGATAAATGGCGGGGTCGGCATGGCCTGCGGCAACAATCCTGTCATAGACGGCCTCGAGCTTGGGCACCGTACGCCCGAGCAAGACGAGCGTAGCCCCGTGGGCGGCGCAGGCAAGTGCGGCCGCTTTTCCGAGACCGTCCCCCGCGCCAGTAATGAGAATCACCCGCTGGGCGAGCAGATCCGGTGCCGGCTTATAGTCCGCGGGCATCTGCCGAGGCATCGGCGGGCGTTGCCCATGCATTGTGTCAGGGTGTTGGGGCGCTGTCATAGATTCCTCAGATAGCAGAGCGAGCCAGCATGTCCGCCAGCGCGGCAAATTGTGCGAGCGTCAACGTTTCTGGCCGTCGATTCGGATCAACCTGGGCGTCCCGAATTTGGTCTTCCCCCAACCACGGCTTGAGGCTGTTGCGCAGCGTTTTGCGGCGCTGTGAGAAGACGCGGGCGACGAGCTTCTCGAGGGCCGCGCGATCTTTCATTGGCGAGGGCGGCTCGCTTCGCGGAATCAGGCGCAACAGGGCCGAGGCTACTTTGGGGACGGGATAAAATGCGCCGGGCCGCACATCGAACAGCTTGTCTACTCTGCAGTAGAGCTGCGTCATCACGCTCAGACGTCCGTAGGTTCGACTGCCTGGCGAGGCTACGATACGTTGCACCAGCTCGCGCTGAAGCATGAAGTACATGTCTTGAATCACTGCTGAATGGGCGAACAGATGAAACAGCAACGGCGTGGAGATGTGGTAGGGTAGATTACCGACTACTCGAAGGCGCTCGGCGTTGCTCACCAAGGATGTAAAGTCAAAGCTGAGCGCGTCACCAAGGTGGATCTGCAGACGATCCTCGCCGGCAAACCGTTGGTGCAGCGCTGCTATTAGATCTCGGTCGATTTCCACCACATGCAGGCGATCGACCCGCGCCAGCAAGGGCGCGGTCAGTGCGCCGAGACCCGGCCCGATCTCGACGAGGATTTCTCCAGGTTTCGGAGCGATGACATCGACGATGCGCGCAAGAACGCCCCGATCCTGAAGAAAGTTCTGGCTGAATCGGGCGCGTGGGCGGTGTCCGCTAGCGGCCGTGAGCGGCGCAGGTCCAGCGTAGCTCATCAGTCCTCGAGGCGTAATTGTACGTAGGCCTCATCGCGCAGCTGCCGAAGCCAACTTTGTAGCTCCTCCTCGGCCTTGCGCTCGCGAATCTCTTCTTTCGCATTGAGGCGACGCAGCTCTTCGGTGTCGTCATGGGCGCGTCGCTCCATTACTTGCACGATATGCCACCCAAACTGGGTGCGAAATGGTTGGCTGATCTGACCCGGAGCAAGCTCTTCCATGACCTCTTGAAAGGTAGGTACCATGTCTTGGGGATTGATCCAACCGAGATCTCCGCCTTTGGCGGCAGAGGCCGGATCTTCGGAGTGAGCACGGGCGAGATCGGCAAACGAGTCGCCCGCTTCGATACGCTCCCGGAGTTGCCCCAAGCGGTCCTCCGCCTCGGCGTCGGTGGTGCCTTCCTTGGTTCGGATCAAGATGTGGCGGGCATGGCTTTGCTGAACGATGTGGCGCGCCTCGCCGCGCTTGTCTAGCAACTGGATAAGGTGAAATCCGCTGGAGCTTTGCATGGGCCCGCGGATCTCACCAATCGCCATCTGCGGCACGACACCGGCGAATACCGTGGGTAGCTCCGGTTCGCGCCGCCATCCAAGATCGCCACCCTGTAGCGCTTGCTGACCGGAGGAATGGGCGACCGCGGCGCTAGCAAAGCTCGATCCTTGCTGAATGGAATCCAGTATTTCGTCTGCCTGCTGCCTGGCAGCGGCGATCTCTTCAGCAGAGGCCGCTTCAGGCACGGCGATCAGGATATGCGCGAGATGGTATGCATTCTCTGCGCTGCCCTGTTTGGCCTGGGTGGCCAAATGGTTGTCGATCTCGCGGTCGCTCACACGAATTCGCGTCTCGACCTGGCGCTGCTGCACTTGCGCAATGAGCATCTGCTGGCGGATTTCCTCGCGAAAGGTGGCAAAGTCATAGCCGTCTTGTTCTAGCACGTCGCGGAACTGCGTTAGGCGTAGCCCATTGCGCTGGGCCATCTCCCGCAAAGCCTGGTTGAGACTTTCATCGTCCACTCGCACACCCAGGCGATCGGCAAGTTGCAGCTGCAGGCGATCGAGGACCAGGCGTTCGAGCACTTGGCGCTCGAGCACTGCTGTTGCTGGCGCCGCAGTACCTGCTTCGCGTAACCGTGTGCGAATGGTTCGCAAGCGGTTTTCCAACTCGCTCTCGACAATGACATCGTCGTTAACCACTGCCACGATCCCGTCGAGATGTTCCACCGCAGGGTTTGCAATGGAAGGTGCGGCGCTGGCGGCTGGGCTCAAGATGAGCGCTACCAAGGCGAAAACCGAAGTGAAAAAGTACAAGGACGATTGTCTCCAGCATTATCACCCATCAAAGCACGTACGACATCGCTGCGGGCGGTGGCAGCGAAGGCGCCCACACGGCATTCTAAATCATGTCGGACAATAACACGATCTGACGCCCCGTAAAGCTGTCAGAAGCCAGGCTCATAACCGGGAATGCTTTGTTTGATAAAGGCCGCCGCTTCCGTTCCGAGACCCCCGAGACCTTTGAGCTCCAACTGCAAAAAGAAACCGGTGTTGAACTCACCGATGCCGTCAGTGAGAAAGCGGCGGGCGATGGCGCGAATGGCGAAACAGCAACTTTCGTACTCAAAGCCGGTGAAAGCATCCACGGTGGTGTCGTCATCGAAGGAGTAAGTCCAGCGTCCGACAATTCCCCACCGACGTGCGACCGGGTATCTAAAGGAAAAGTCGCTCTGATTCACCACGTTTTCGCGAAAGCGATAGGAAAGGTTGATGATACGCTCGGAGTCCGGTTGGTAGCGAATGCTGGTAGCGATCCGTTCGGTCCGCCCTTCGTTGGTGTTCCACTGAAACGCTCCGGAGAACAACCATCGACGCCATATTCTTGCCGTCAAGTCGGCGACAATGTCGGAGGACGAACCGATCTGGGGCGTTTCGTCGGGCAGCGTCACCTCCCGGTCACGAAAATACGCGATCTGTCCGAAGCTCGCTCGCAGAAATTCCTCACCGGTGGCGGGTGAGAGGAGGCGAGAGGTGAGTGCCAGGGTGAGCTGATTGGCATCACCGACTCGATCGGGACCGCTGAAACGGTTGTCTCGAAACAACTGATGAAACCCAAAGGTGAACCGTCCGGTGTCGAATACCGGAAGGTCCGATTGATCCTCGAACGGGACCAGCAAGTAGTAGGCCCGCGGCTCCAAAGTTTGGACTAGCGAATCGGTCCCGAAGCGCCAGTTTCGTTCCAGAAAGGCACCCGCATCGACGCTCAAGGTGGGTAACAGTCGAGACGGATCGCTCTTTTGGTCCGGTGGGGTGTCGGCAAGATAATAGCCGGTATAACGGAGGTTGGCGCTGGGCACGAGAAACAAGGCTGCCGTGCGTAGCGGATAGCTCAGGGAAGGCTGGACATCGATACGCCCACCGGTAACACCCGCCTCGCGTTCAAAGTTCACAAACTCAAGCTGGTATCCTGGATTTAAGCGTAGGTTTCGTTCCGGTCGCGTGTTGGAGATCAGCAGCTGGGGAAGCCGTGAGTAGGGTCGTTCTTGGGGAGTGAGATTGTCGTCGACGGTCTGGAAGCTCTGGACCCTGCCAAGGGCTGCCCACCCGTTCCCGTTATAGTGGACATCGCCTCGACGTTCCAGGAATTGGATACTGCTGAATTCAAGGCTGGTGCCGAGATCCGAAAGGTAATCCGTGTCCGATACTTGACTGATATCGAGCTCTGTTCCCCAGCGCTGAGTTGGATTCCAGCGCGTTTGCAGGTTGAGGGCAGCGCGGGGTGTGGCACGCTGTATATCGTAGGGCAGGTATTCGAGCCCAAGCTTGCCGTTGGCGCTGGGTGTGAGGAATCGATATTCACCGGTCAGTAAGGCTCCGCGTTTAGTCATGCCGCGCACGGCAAAGGTCGCGTCCTGATTGGGCGCAATGTTCCAGTAGTAGGGGATCATTAGCTCCACACCGGTCTTCCCTGAAGTGCCAAACCGCGGCGGCAAGAAACCGGACTTGCGTTTGTTGGTCAGGGGAAAGGTGAGAAAAGGGCTGTAGAAGATCGGTACGCCTTTGAGACTGACCGTTACATTCCAGGCCGTGCCCGTCTCCGTACGCCTGTTGAGCTTGATATCTTTTCCCCTGAGCAGCCAGTCCCGGTTGCCGACATCGCAGGTGGTGTAAGTTGCCTCTTCGGCCCATAGTATGTCATCGCGACTGTTAACCAGGATGCCCCGCGCTTGGCCGCGACCATGCGCCGTACCGAGTCTGAAGTGAGCCTGTTCGATGCGCCCGAGCTTGTTCAGAAGCTCAAAGCGCCCGCGTTCTCCGGCGGCATACAGCCCTTGATCCCAAAACCGCACATTGCCCTGGACATCCGTAAAGCTCGTTGTTTCGTTATACCAAACCCTTTCCGCTTCCAGGTATTGTTGATCCCGTAAGATCTGCACATTCCCTGTGAGCAGAGAAACTCCTTCATCGACGAGGTCCACGTCGTCGGCGGTTATCTGGATTTCGTCCGGCAAAGTCGGCACCTCGTCGACCGTGGGCCGGTTCGGCAGCCAGGGTTCTGGTGCGCACAGTGACCAGGTTTCCTCAATGGCGTCCGGGAAAGCGAACGCCATCGAGGGATAAGTGAGACTGATGTAAATCGCAAACAGCGACGCGGTTAGCCGTTGCCCGGGGCGCATTGTTATCCTTGTTTTCTAGCCGGAGGGATGGGAAGAGAAAAATTTGCACAGAACTGAAGTCGCTGCAATCCATAGACACGGGTGCGCGCCGTGGTAAGAACGTGGTGTTGCATCGCGGCCACCTTCGTCGAGCTCACCAGGAGGACGAACCTCGCGCTATTGATTCGCAGGGATGGAGGAAACCAACCTTGATGCGTAACCAGAGTGAGCATCAAGGCCTCAATTGCTGCCGCGCAACCGGCATAGACAGCACCGTGTGATACTG
>JBAPTW010000058.1:0-7920 GCA_049282355.1 Gammaproteobacteria bacterium
TGACGCCTTGGTACGGTCGCTTCTGGAACTACGATGAGCGCGGCGGCATGCGCATACCGCTCGATGGGGAGGTGGCGTGGCTACTGTCTGAGGGCCCCAAGCCTTACTGGCGAGGGCGCATTACCCAGCTTGTCTATGAGTATCTCAATGGGGTCAGACTCGATTGAATTTCAATCGAGTCTGAACATCCCGCTCGAAATTTCAAGCTCTGAGAGAGGAGGTTTTCTTACTGGATTTCATAGTTTCTTCCCTGCTTGAAGAGGACCAAATCACGCGCACGAGCTGACGCCCCAAAGCACGCACGGCCTGGTTATGGGATTTGCCTTCGGCGCGTTTTTTGTAGTAGTACGCTTTGGAGCTGGGCACATGGGCGTAATGTCGAGCGCCCGCGGTCATCATCGCGGCCTTGGCGCGGGTATTGACCTGACGTGGCGATTTACTGCCCCTGTAGGTTCCGGAGCTGTTATCCAGGGCAGCTAGGCCCAAATAGAGGGCGAGGCTAGCCTCGGAGGGAAATCGCTCGACGGTGCCGATTTCGCCAGCCAATTCAGCGCTGCAGATAGAACCAAAGCCCGGAATAGAGCGCAAACGCTGAGCCATTTCTGAGTGTTCGGCGTCTTGCTCAATCTGTGCCTCCAGGCGCTTGAGTTGGGCCATCAGCTCGAGGATGCGCTGCGCATCTTCGAGGATCATGTGGCCGGCCCACGCGGCCTCCGGGGCGAACTGCGCCTGCTTCTGCCAGGCTTCGATGATATCGGCATAGTTCTGGCCCACCCCACGGATTTTGAGCAGGCTTTTGCGCTGTAAGCCCGCCAGCTTGGTCAGTTCATCCCGGCAGGTCAGAAAACTCAAGAACCACAGGTTATCGACATCACCGGTGATCGCCACCAAACCCGGACACAGCGCTTGCAGGTCAGATTGCAAACGGTTGACCACGCGCACCTTCTCGTGCACCAACTGGCGGCGGCGACGGGTCAAACGCTTGAGCTTTTCGTTCTCCTCAGGGACCGCTGCCACCTCCTGAAGCACGGCCTTAGCCCGGGGCAAGGAGTCCCGAAGCTGAAACAGCTCCAGCATCTTGCGGGTATCGATGGGGTCGCTCTTGGCCGGGCCCGGAAAGATCTCCTTAAATCGCGCCAACTTCAGGTTGTTGACGTTGAACAGTCGATACTCGCGCCGGCGGATCTGGCTATCCAACGGCCGGGCATGGCCATTGAATCCCTCCATCGCAACCACCACCGGCAACTTCAAGTCCCGTTCATGGGCTTCGACCCGATGAAAAAACTCCCGCAACCCCGCCGGGTTATGTTCCAGGTCGAATTCCCCCAGAATCCGTCCTTCTGGCCCCGCTATGGCCACACGGTGTTGACGCGAGCCAATATCCACCGCCACACGGATCTCTTCTGCCGGCATGATGCTGACTCCTGATAGAAACAAGCCGACTGAAAAAACAACATCCAGCGTCTCGTCTACTCTCAGAGCCACATCAAACGATTGGCACCATCCCGACAGATGCACCGGATGATGCAAGGTGACGGGGGCGGCATTTCAGAGCCGAGTAACACTCTTTCGAGCTTACTGACCCCATGAGCCACACCCCCGTCAAGGCTAGGCTATACCTCTCAGGGGCAGACTGTCACCTTACATAATTCGATGGTAGACCCCATTGATAATATTCGCCAGATTAAGCATGTCATCGTTCATGTCCACGCCGATGATCATGCCCGAGGGGCCAACGATTTGGGCAGCGATGTAGCAGGCTTTTCCTCCTCCACTATCCAAGTCCAGAACTACGTCTCCTTCCTTGATGTAGGGAGTGGGGTCGCCGCACCCATAATCTTTTTTTATTATCTCGTCGGGCAAAATTTTCAGCATATCCGGATCACAACTCACCGGACAGCAGAGACCTTCTGGATTTTTTGCGCCTTTTGAGTACACATCAAGGACAGCGGTTTCGACTGACATAATGGGTTGCCTCCCAGGTTGGTCTATTGAAAACAGGTTGCTTGTTCAGGTACACCAGAGCACGGAAACCATGGATTTCGGAGTGATGGAGCGTCACGCACAGGCGAGACGCAGACTTGAAAACAGAAACCATCACTTTGCCATGCTATGCTGGCCGTAGTAGACGGCCTACTCAAGCTGTAGTCGAGCACGGTCCTGCTTACAAAATCTTTATCAGTCGCTTCCAGCATCTCTACTTGAACGAAGACTCAGATGAGAGGAGGGATATAGGACGAAAACGGACAAGGTTGCTATTTCCACCTGGATCAGACGGCGGCGGGTTGAATTCACGTTAGAGCAGTATTTGCCGGTTTACGGCCCCAGGAGACGAAAACGCTGATGCGGGCCATTTCTCCACTGCACTTTGAGGCGGAATCGCAGGTTTCCCCGACGCAATTCACCATTACCTCGTCAAACCCGGCTTCTGTGAACCACCGCTTGATGTTAGTGCGATCGAACCCCATCCAACGGTCGTTGTGCTCAATACGCAGGAAATCGTGATTGTGGGAGTCCAGATCGGTGACCACAGCCATGCCGCCGGGTTTGACGATCCGGTACGTCATGCATTAGCGCCGACAGGATATTGGTATCCAGAATGATCAAGGTTTCAACTCGGCCGAGCGTGGCGTTTCGCCGTGGAGTTCCGGAAGGTCCTCGGTCAGGCCGAGTCCTGCAAAGCGCGACGCAATCCGTGAACCCAGTCGCAGCGGCGGCTCGATGTCTTCCTGTACGGCACTGCGCAAGATCTCGCGGATCTCCTCTTCCATGCTGTGGCCGTGTCGGCGGGCGCGTCGTTGCAGTCGTTCTTTCACTTCGTCTTCGAGATTACGAACAATCATCTGAGCCATGTGCATGCTTCCAAGGAGATGTCTCTTGCTATCACGATAGCAAGTCAGCCAAACGTCGGCAACGAGCATCGGGCATCGATCAGTTGTCCGCCTGAGGAAATCTGTAATGACCAGCAACTCATGGATTCGAATAGCGGCGGCCTGTGTGACCGCAGCGTTACCGCTTCCGATCATGGCGATCGAATGGCCTCAGGAGGTCGACGCAGAGGAGGGCACGATCGTCGTCTATCAGCCCCAGCCCGAGCGCCTGAGCGACAATGTGCTCACTGGGCGGGCAGCCATGTCACTGGAGCTAAAGGACAAGAGCGAGCCGGTGTTCGGCGCGTTTTGGTTCACGGCGAAGCTCGATACGGATACGGACGCGGGTATTGCGCTGGTGCGCGACGTCGATGTCACCAAGGTGCGCTGGCCGGACTCCACCGATGTCGGCGAGCAGCGCTTCACGCAGATCGTCGAGAGCACGGTGCCCAATACCGGCTTCGAAATCTCTCTGGAGCGGCTCTCGGCCAGTCTCGCGACTGCCGAGCGCGAGCAGCAGAGCTTGGAGAATCTGAAGAACGAGCCGCCGAAAATCGTTTTTAGCAAGGAGATCGCGGTGTTGCTCCTGTACGATGGCGCCGAAATTTTCGCCAGTCGAGAACAGTAATTACGAGCGGGTGCTCAATACCATCAGCGCTAACTTATGTTAGCGCTGATGGGGCTCCCACTACCGCGCGTGCCTGGCGCTGGTGGCACCGCTCGGTGGTGCATCCGCGGAAGAAGACCTATGGGGCCAGTCGTTGGATCAGGCGGCCAATGATCCGACGGCGTCGCTGATGGCGGTGCAGATCCAGAATATCTACGCTGGCAGCTATCACAATTTGGATGACGAGAACGATAACACCGTCTTGTTGCGCACAGCGGTTCCGTGCTACCCATGCTAAGCAAGATGTAAGGAGGACTTCCATGCGATTGCTGAGCTGCGTTTTTGTGATGAGCTGTTTTGCCTTGGTTTGCGCCCCTCCGGCGGTGGCAAAGGTGCCGTCGCGGGTGCCGGGGTAGGCGCTGGCATCGGTGCCATCTGGGGCGCAGACAAGGAAGTGCCTTTCTGGCATGCGGTTAACCTTCGAGCTCCGTCAACCGCTGAATCTTAAGCGCTAAAGCCGCTTAGCTTGGTTGGGAAGCCGGTGCCGATGATTGAACGGCGTTGGCGCGCCGACGGCATAACGCAATGATCGAATACCAACGATCGAACACAAAAGAGTTTTAAAGAGTTTTAATGATGACGACAGACACAGAGCCTGGGCAGCGGCTGTCACAGCCTAACGGTACTGGTATCAGAAGCCCCATGAGCGCTAAGGTACCGCGTTCTGCCTTTTCGGCCTGACTTTGATGTTTGCCACCCCAGCGGCTGCCAACGGGCCAGTGGCTCCGGATTGCATCGCGATACGTGCTCGAACTCAAGTCGCGGTTCGTATCAAGGTACCGCTCAGCCACGATGGGAGGGTGCCTTCGACAGCTAACGCTTCAATACGGCTCTCTTTATCGAGCGTCGAAAATCCAAGATGGTAAGGGGATCGACTCATGCTTGACTTCTCTGGTTACACGAGGGAAGGAAACGCTGGATAACAATGAGCTAACCGACGCTGTGGTAGGCGCTGCCGCAGTGCGCCGTCCTGCTGTCGCGGCATTCAGTTGAGCGACGTCTCAGGGGACATCAGGCATCAACAACACGCCTCGTCACTCCACGTGGCGTGAGCGCGCCAAGTAACACCGCGACCAGAAGGAGCGCTGGGATGTCGCCGAACAGGTTGGCACGTTCCGCCGGATCCACGATCGCTTGCGCCGCCATGATGCCGCCGTGCACAGCGCTGGACCAAACGGTAAACCAGATGAGACTCAGATGGGCCTCGGGCTTTCGCGATGCCCAAAGCAGGAAAATGCCGAGCGTCGCATAAATGCCGACGATCATCTGCTCGTATTCATAATGGCGGGGCTGCCATGTCCAGCCGGATGGCCAGACGGCCATGATCGGATACACCAGCAAAAATACGATTCCGAAGACGACCAGTGCGATCTGAAGCATCTTTCGACGATTGTTGGCCATGGTGAACCTCCGCGAATGGTATAGGTTGTCACCGCAGCGAGATTTAAACTTATTCAACCATAAGCCTAAGTGGTCGCGGACGGTTCAGCCAATGGGGAAATACCCTACGCTACGCTAATTAAGGCAGACACAGGAGCGAGATTAAAACTTGGTCGATTGCCCTTTTTATTGGGGCCAATGGGCTTTTCAGTTCCCAAAAAACATGTATAATTCACCTCCCCAATATCGCT
This sequence comes from Gammaproteobacteria bacterium, assembly GCA_049282355.1. Taxonomy (GTDB): domain Bacteria; phylum Pseudomonadota; class Gammaproteobacteria; order HK1; family HK1; genus JAGTVB01. The sequence goes on from JBAPTW010000058.1 coordinate 5,169, forward strand.
TCCATCGAGTCTGCGGGCATCGTGCCCACATCCTCTTGAGCGGTTACAGAACCTTTAGGAGGTATCATGGGCAGGAAACTTTATGTCGGTAATTTGCCGTATTCGGCCAACCAGCAGACTCTGCAGGATGCGTTTAGCCAGTGCGGAACGGTGGATTCGGTCAACGTGATCACGGATCGTGATACGGGTCAGAGCAAGGGCTTTGCCTTCGTCGAGATGTCGAGCGACAGCGAGGCGCAGAAGGCTATCCAGGAGCTCAACGGTACCACCCTCGACGGGCGCGAGATCAAAGTCAATGAAGCCAAGCCGAAGGCTCCTCGGGAGAACCGCGGTGGCGGTGGTGGCGGCGGTTACGGCCGAGGCAATCGCTGGTAGCACCCTTGCTGTCGGCGTGAGCCCGCTGAGGCGCAAGCCGGCGTAGCACCGAATTCCAATGCAAGCTATGAAAGAGCCCGGCCTGGTGCCGGGTTTTTTGAACTGCGAATGACCCTTTGGCTGCAGCAACTGCTCTGCGCTCGGAAACGAGCTTCCAGGGACAGAACGTACTAGCGCACCTGTGGATCCCAGATACGTGCGTACACCCAGCGCAGCCGTTCGAGGCTGCGCACGCCGGGGACCCGTTCGACGGGCGTTGGGCGCGGGTGGGGATTTCCCAAATCACCCACCTTGAAGCGAAAGACATACTCGGGCTCAAAGCCCATTCGTAGATCGGTGATGATAATACCGTTATCGATAGACGCAGCAGCATAGAAACCTTTGGTAAACCATTGCAACCGCTGCAGGGGCCAGCTATTGCGCAAAGGCGCTATCAGCTCCAGTGCTCGCGGGCGCTGCTCAAAGCGAATTTCAGTGCGATCGTCGAATACCGAATAAAAGCCTTCGTAGTAGCTCGCGCCGTCGACGGCCAGTATCCGCCACAAAAGGCTGTTAAACGGCGTCGGTGTCGTCAGCACCTGAGTGCTGGCGATGTCTTGTTTTTCAAGCGCACGATGAGCGACATGCTCGACGTGCAGCTTCGCGCCGATCGTCCATGCGAGATAACTGGTGCTCAGCACAAGTCCGACGGTGTTCGCGGCATGCCCCCACGACCGACGGCGTGCGGCAATCGAGGCCGCAATCACTCCGATGAGCAACGGCAGGGTGTAGAGCGGGTCGATGATGAAGATCGTCGACCAGGTCATCGGTGTGGGCACCAAGGGCCAGAAAATCTGGGTGCCGTATACGGTAAAGCTATCCAGCAATACGTGGGTGGCGAACGCCAGATAGACGAGCGCGAACCAACGCCATCGATGTTCGACGGTGGCGGGGTGCAATTTTAGGATGAGCCAAACGACAACCGGCGTGACGGCGGCCAAGATGAGCAGAGAATGACTGGCACTACGGTGATAGGTGAAATCACGCACCGCATCGCCAAGTGGCACGAAAACATCGAGATCCGGAAGGGTGCCGCAGACTGCACCCCAGAGCAGCGCTCGGCGTCCGACTTGACGTCCCGCCGTGGCCTCACCAACTGCCGCCCCCAAGACGAGTTGTGTCAGAGAGTCCATCGGTTCGTCGTCTCACTACCCACAGAACTGTGACGCCGATGTCACGATAGAGTTCGTTGCGCGTCCGGCTGACTTACCCGGGCACAGTCAAACCTCCCTCGGTGTAACGGCAGGTTCATTCGCGTCTACCAGCCCAATCCCCGGGGAGCATCGCGGCCTGATACCTATTGAGCTCACGTTGAAATCGAGATGGATGAGCGTATTCTGCGTCCGTTGCTGTTCGCTTTGGCGTTTGGACCAACTGCGGCTCGAGCGGGGAGCAGCAGCGCCGAGAAGGGGGATGAATCATGTTTCGAGTTTTGAAAACCACGGTGCTCGGTGGCATCTTGTTTCTGGTTCCCATCATCATCTTCATCGCCGTCATTGGCAAGGCCTTAGAGCTCACCCACAAACTGACCACTCCGTTAGCGGGATTGCTGCTCGCTGATGCGGCCGCTGACCCAGCAGTGGCACAACTGCTCGCCTTAGCGATGTTAATATTGATCTGTTTCGTGGCAGGCTTGGTAGCGAAAACGGCACTCGCTGGCAAACTGGTGCAGGCCCTGGAAGCCAATGTACTGGATAAAATACCTGCCTACGCGCTCCTCAAAACCAAAGCGGAAAGCGTGCTGAGCTTCGAGGATGCCGCGAGCATGCATCCGGTCCTTGCGCGTTTCGACGACTCCTGGCAGCTCGCCTTGGAAATCGAACGCATCGAGGGCGGTAAGGTCGTTGTTTTCCTGCCGGGCGCTCCCGATCCCTGGACCGGCTCGGTCTGTATCATGACCGACGATCGGGTTACCCCACTGGACATAACAATCAAATCCGCGGGCATCCTGATGAAACGGCTCGGCAAGGGATCGGCCGAAGCTTTAAGTGAGCCGCTGCATTCCAGCGAGTCCACGGTCTAGCCTCGCGCACGCAAGGCATGTATCCCGCCGGCGGGTGCCGACTACTGCGTGGCGGCAAACCCCAGCTGGGTCCTCTTTTCTCATGCCAAGGCGCCGGTGTTGGCCATCAGAAACCAGCCTCCGCCAAGCACAATCAAACCGCCGCCGAGGCGCACCGCGCGCTCGCCCAGCGGCCAGGAGATGAGCACGCCGAGCAAGATCCCGGTCAGATGCAGCAGGCCAGTGGCGGTGACAAAGCCGACGCCGTAGGCGAGGGGGTTGACCGCCTCTGGCAGCTCCGTGCCGTGGGCATGGCCGTGAAAGATCGCGAACATG
>JBAPTW010000059.1:0-7234 GCA_049282355.1 Gammaproteobacteria bacterium
TGCACGAGGCCCTGCAAGGCTTTCTAAAGAACCGCACCACGTTGATCGTCGCCCACCGCCTGAGCGCAGTGAGACAGGCCGATCGTGTCTATGTCTTTGATGCGGGGCGCATCATCGAAGCGGGTGCGCATGAGGAGCTCATGGAAAGCGGCGGCCTCTACAGTAAGCTTTACGGTCGTTACCAAAGCGCCTGAGAGGATGTTTAAAACCCGTTGCGCTTGTCATAGCGGCGTTACGCGCTGGCTCAAGGGCGCTTCAGCGCCTGCGCCAAGGCTTCCGCCATAGCGGTCTGCGGCCGTGATCTATCCTCGCGCGCCATGGTTTTGGAGGACGTGCGCAGTGGGTCTCTTGCGGGCCCACGCGGTGATGGTTTGGCGCTTTTCTTGTCTATTTGCGGCCCCGACGCACCGCGCATCGAGAGCGCGATGCGCCGCCGTTCAAGGTCGATGTCCAAGACGTGCACCTGCACAATGTCGCCCGCCTTGACCACTTGCCGCGGATCCTTGACGAAGTGGTCCGCCAGCATGGACACGTGAACCAAACCATCTTGGTGAACGCCAATATCAACGAACGCACCAAAACTAGTGACGTTAGTGACCACCCCTTCCAGCGCCATCCCGGACTGCAGATCTTCGAGTCTTTCCACCCCTTCTTTAAATTTCGCGCTGCGAAACTCCGGCCGGGGATCGCGGCCCGGTTTCTCCAGCTCGGCAAGGATATCGGTCACCGTCGGCATGCCGAAGATCTGATCGGTGAAGCTCTCCGGCTTCAAAGAGCGCAAGAATTTCTGGTCGCCGATGAGCGTTTCCAGCTCCCGACCCGTCTTTGCTTTGATACGCTCGACCACCGGATAAGCTTCCGGATGCACAGCGGATGCGTCCAACGGATTGCCGCCACCGACGATGCGCAAAAATCCCGCCGCCTGCTCGAACGACTTGGCTCCGAGCCGAGGCACTTGCTTGAGTTGCTCGCGGCTGCGAAAGCGGCCATGCTGGTCGCGATAGGCAACGATATTTCGGGCCAGCGCTGGGTTGAGTCCCGACACGTGCTTGAGCAAAGTGGGCGAGGCCGTATTCACGTCCACTCCCACCGCATTAACGCAATCCTCCACCACGGTGTCCAGCGAGCGCGCCAGGTGGCCCTGATTCACGTCGTGCTGATATTGACCGACGCCGATGGCTTTCGGGTCGATTTTGACAAGCTCAGCCAGCGGATCCTGGAGGCGGCGGCCAATGGACACGGCCCCTCGCAGTGACACGTCAACCGACGGCAGCTCCTCGCTAGCGGCTTCGGAAGCGGAGTAGACCGAGGCACCGGCCTCGGACACGAGCACGCCGATGAGCTTAAGCTGGGCATGGCTCTTAATGAGATCCGCCACCAGGCGTTCCGTCTCTCGGGAGGCCGTGCCATTGCCGATGCTGACCAGCTCCACGCGGTGGCGTTCAGCCAATCTGGCGAGTTGTGCGATGGCTTGCGTCCATTGGTTCTTCGGCGCATGGGGATAAATCACCGCGGTTTCCAAAAGCTTGCCGGTCACATCCACGACCGCCACCTTGACCCCTGTGCGTAGCCCTGGATCCAGACCCATCGCCGCCCGGGCGCCTGCCGGTGCGGCTAACAGCAGGTCCTTGAGATTGCCCGCAAAAACCCGCACCGCCTGCTGCTCGGCTGCCTCCCGAAGCCGCAGCTTCAGATCGACATCGATACGCGGAAAAAGCTTAGTGCGCCAGGCGATTCGTACCGTATCATGAAGCCAACCGTCAGCCGCACACCCGGCGTCGCGAACCTGGAAATGCTCGGCAACAACCGCCTCGCAATAACGATCTCCGGCCTCTTGGTCGTCCCCGATTTGCAGGGACAAGTGCAGTATCCCTTCGTTTCGTCCTCGAAACAGAGCCAATGCCCGGTGGGATGGAATGCTCTTGATGGCCTCGGCGTAATCGAAGTAGTCTTTGAACTTGGCGCCCACCGCCGCCTTGTCGCTCACTACCGCGGCCCGTAGCCGGGCGCGTTCCCAGACGATTTCTCGAAGGCGCCCGAGCAGCAGCGCCTCCATGGCGAAGCGCTCCATCAGGATATGGCGGGCACCTTCCAGTGCCGCCGCCGCATCGGGCACACCCGGTGCCGCTTCGGGATCGGTATCCGCCTGCACATATTTGGCCGCCTCGGTGTGAGGCTCCAAGGTCGGATCCGCAATTAAGGCATCCGCCAGGGGCTCGAGCCCGGCCTCGCGGGCCAGTGTCGCTCTGCTCCGGCGTTTGGGCCGATAGGGTGCATAGAGATCCTCGAGTTGCGTTTTGGAGTCGGCTTTCAGAATCACCTGTTTGAGCTCGGGAGTCAGCTTTCCTTGCCCGTCGATCGTATTGAGCACCGTCTCGCGCCGCTCCTCGAGCTCGCGAAGATAGGGCAAGCGCTCTTCGAGCCGCCGGAGCTGTTGATCGTCGAGGCCACCCGTCATTTCCTTACGGTAACGAGCGATGAAGGGAACGGTGGCTCCGCCGTCCAATAAACCCACAGCGGCTGCGATTTGCGGCGGGCGCACGTTGAGCTCTTCGGCAATACGAAGCGAGATATCCATCGATGGCTTTCCTTTCTTGTGGATCCTGGTGGCAATGAGGCCGCCCACCTTCACCGGGTCGAGGCAAAGGCTGTGCCTACGTTCGATCGGAAGGCTTCTCGGTGGTTATCAGCGCGGCCAACTTCTCACGGTTTGGCGCTCGCACCACGCCCCGCTCGGTCACGATGACATCGATGAGCTCGGCGGGGGTAATATCGAAAACCGGATTCCACGCGCCGGCACCCACCGCAGCGACCTGTTGCTCGCCGAGGCACACGAGCTCGCCTGCGGGGCGCTCTTCGATGGGAATTTGACTACCATCCTCGATCTCTGTATCAAGGGTAGAGATCGGCGCAACTACCATGAATCCCACCCCGTGGTAACGCGCGCTGACCGCAAGCCCATAGGTGCCTATCTTATTGGCCACATCGCCGTTGGCAGCGATGCGATCGGCGCCGACAATGACCCACCTCACCTCTCCTTGGCGCATCGCATAGGTTGCCGCACCATCGGCGATGAGCTTGACCGGAATATGGTCCTGAAGCAGCTCCCAGGCCGTCAGCCGAGCCCCCTGTAGCCAGGGCCGCGTCTCGTCGGCATACACGCCGCGGATCTTGCCAGCGGCGAAGGCACTGCGGATAACCCCGAGCGCCGTGCCGAACCCCCCAGTCGCCAGCGCGCCGGCATTGCAATGGGTCAGTACTTGGCAGGGACTTTCGATGACTGCCGCCCCGAGCTCACCCATGCGATGATTGGCTTCGATATCTTCGGCGTGAATACGCCTCGCTTCGGCCAGCAGTGACGGCCCGGGATCGCCCTCAAGCTGAGGAATCAACGCGCCCATGCGCCGCAGCGCCCAGGCGAGATTGACCGCTGTGGGGCGTGCCTCGGCAAGCATCGAAAGATCACCGGCCAGAGCGCTTTTCCAACGGCTTGGATCGGCGCCATAGCGACTGCGGGCGGCGAGCACCACCGCATAAGCTGCGGTGATACCGATAGCCGGTGCGCCGCGAACCACCATGCTTCGGATTGCCTCCGCGACTTCGCGCACGGTGTGCAGCACCATGGTCTCTGAACGATGTGGTAACTGGCGTTGATCGAGCAAAGCGATGCCCGCATCGGTCCAAGACACCGCGCGAATGGAATCGTGCATCATGAATACCATGGAAAAGTCAAGCGAGTGACTGACTGAAAAGCACGCACTCAATGCCGCCAGCAGCCGAGCCACGCCTGGAAACCCTCATCGCCCCCTCATATTATGCTTGCGTACGCCATCATTGCCCAGCAGGATGCGCTCAACCAATTCGCCCCGAGAACGACAACCGCAGATTATGCAAAGCATCGACACCCTGATTTTCGCCCGCTACGTCATTCCGGTTGAGCCCGACAACGCGCTACTGGAGGACCACGCGATCGCCATTCACCAAGGCAGAATTCTCGCTATCTTGCCCCAGCATGAAGCAATTCAGATCTATTGTGCGACAATCGAACATAGGTTACCGAAGCACGCCCTTATCCCGGGGCTGGTAAACGCACACACCCACGCGGCCATGAACCTTTTCAAAGGCCTGGCCGATGACCTACCGCTCATGGATTGGCTGAACGACCATATCTGGCCTGCCGAGACTCGCTTCGTCAGCCAACGTTTTGTGCGCGACGGCACCCAGCTTGCGGTGGCAGAGATGTTGCGAAGCGGTACAACCTGCTTTAGCGACATGTACTTCTTCCCCGAGGAAACGGCCCGAGCAGCCCATGAGGCTGGCATTCGCGCCACCGTAGGCCTCATCGTCGTCGACTTTCCCACCGTTTGGGCGCGAGACGCTGAAGAGTATCTTGCCAAAGGCATCGCGGTCCACGACAGCTGCCGCCATCTACCGCTGGTGCAAACCGCTTTTGCGCCCCACGCCCCGTACACGGTTTCCGATGAGCCACTGGAGCGCATCGCGGTCTACGCTGAGGAATTGGACGTCCGCATTCACATGCACGTTCACGAGTCCGCCGACGAGGTCATGCAGGGCCGTGCTCGATACGGTGAACGCCCCCTGCAACGCCTGGAGCGCCTCGGTCTGCTCTCCCCGCGCCTACTGGCAGTCCACATGACGCAGCTGGAGAGCGCCGAGATCGAATGGTTTGCAGGCTTTGGCGCCCACGTCGTGCATTGCCCCGAATCCAATCTCAAGCTGGCCAGTGGCTTCTGCCCCGTAGCGCGCTTGCTGGAGAGCGGCGTCAATGTCGCGCTGGGCACCGATAGTGCCGCCAGCAATGATGATCTCGACATGCTCGGTGAGATGCGCACCGCCGCCTTGCTGGCCAAAGGCGTCGCCGGTTCGGCAAGAGCAGTGCCAGCCGCACAAGCGCTGCGTATGGCCACCCTCAATGGCGCTCAAGCACTCGGGCTCGAGGACCAAATCGGCTCATTGGTGCCGGGAAAATCTGCCGACATGGTGGCAATCAACCTGCAAACGATCGAAACAGAGCCCCTCTACCATCCTATTTCCCAGCTGGTCTACGCCGCCGGCAGGCGTCAAGTGAGCGACGTTTGGATAGCCGGGCGGCATGTGCTTAAACGAGGCGCGCTGGTCACGCTCGATGAAGAACTGATGCTGCGGCGGGCGTCAGAATGGCGCGAGCGGATACGCAACGGCTGAACGTCCCCTGAGAGCAGAGTGAACGCATACAAATTTGTGTTGACACAATGAGATCGGGCATGTTCATGAGAGTCACTTCACCACCAAGAGGATGTCATGAACGCCAGTCTGCTGGAGCACGTCTCTCGGCTCAAGGATCCCAGAATCGAGCGCCCTAAGCGTCATGCCTTACTGGACATGGTGGTGCTGACCATCTGTGCTGTGGTCAGTGGCGCGGAAGGTGGGGAGGACATGGCGGCCTTTGACCACGAGAAACGGGGTTGGCTACGGCGATTTATCCCGCTGAAAAATGGCGTGCCTTCGCATGAGTGCATCGCTTATGTGATGTCGCGGCTCTCGCCGAAGAGTTTCCAAAGGTGTTTCCTGGACTGGACCCGGGAGGTCATGGAACACACCCAAGGCGAGGTGATCGCCGTGCACAGCAAGACCGCGCGCCGATCCCCTGATCGAAAGCGGGGCAAGAACCCCTTGCATAGGGTGAGTGCTTGGGCCACGGCCAATCGGCCGGTCCTGGGACAGGAACAGACCGAAGCGAAGTCAAATGAAATCACCGCGATCCCGAAACTATTGGCGACGTTGGAGCTGCGCGGTTGTATCGTCACCACCGACGCGCTTGTACGCCTTGAAAACCTCAATGGAACGCCGTATTTGTCCGCTGCGCCGTCACCTCAATGAGGCCCCACGTCCGGCAAGCCTTCGCGGATCCGCCGCGAAAAGTCCTCAGCCCCGTCCGCCGCCCGGGCCTGCGCGTTGATCTGAGCGCGCTGCCTCAACTCGGCAAACGGCAGCCCGGTGTCGAGCCGCCCAACCTCGTAGAGGTATTCCGGCACATAGCCGCTCAACAGGATCTTCCAGGAAAACGGCGGGTGCCCGGGATTGACCATCGAGTGCAGCCAGATGTTGCCGGTGCAGTTGGTGGTCAGGGTATTGTAAAACTCCGGCCGCACTTTGAGCGCGTTGATCTTCTTCAGGTACTCCGAGAACAGGCGCCGCGCATTTTCCGTCGAGCCGTGCAGGCGGTAGAGGTAGACGTCCTCGGGCGGCTCGTGACGGTAATTGGTGCGCACCCTAATGACGTCACGCTCGTCAGCGACCACATAGTAGAGCTCATACTGCTTGAAGAACCCCTTGATCGAAGAATAGCCTTCACCCCGTTCTTTGCGCGCCTCGATGGAAATAGCAAGATGGTCTCCGCCCGCAAAGCCGAAGCTCAGAAACACATGTGCGATTGCCGGCCCCATCCAGTAGGCGGCGATGAGGTCTACGGAAATGAGCTCCCGCAGATCGAAGGTCCGGTCATAGTACGCTGGAGTGAAGTCGGTCTCGCTGCGGTAGTCGAAATTGCGGATGTTATGGACGGTGACTAAATCACCCTCGAAGGTGGCGAACGGCAACGCCGCCTCTTCGGACCGCCAAACCCGATCGTTCGAGGGCGCGATGGTGCCCCACCAGGCGATGAGGGCCGCAAAAATGGCAACGAAGCCCGCCAGCGCGCGCCAACGCCAGCGGGCTGAAACCAGGGCGGTGAGGGTGGCCGCACCGGCCAGCCCGAACGCCACGGCGAGGCCAGTGCGTGCAGGGGCGTTTGCGATATCCGAGTAGTGAAGGGCGAGCACACCCCAGCCGGTCACGGCGGCGAGCGCCACCCCGAGCAGCACTAGCCCCAGGATTCGCAGCATGCGCAACCGAGAGCGCCTCTATATGGTCCCGGCGCTTACTTCTTCAGCCCCACGTCTTTCAAAGCCTGCCGGCAGCGGCTGCTGACCTTTTTCTCGTGCTTCTCCAAGCAGGCGAGCAGCCGCCCTTCGCCTGCCTCAATCTTGGCGCAGTGCTTCGTCAGGTCCTCATCGCACTCGTTGGCCACATAGGTGAGCGCCGACACCGCCCGTTCCAGCTGCGCCGCCGAATCGTACAGGGCGTACTCGCAACGGCTCGAGAGCTTGTCCTCATGGGCGAAAATACAGGCAACCAGACGTCCCTCGCCCGGGGTGACTTCCTTGCAGTAGCTCTCCAGCTCCACCTGACAGCC
>JBAPTW010000060.1:0-39575 GCA_049282355.1 Gammaproteobacteria bacterium
GTGCCCGCACGGCGCGGCTAAGAATTTCCTCACGTTGAGCGCAATTGGCCGGACCAGCGCAGTAGCGCTCCGTTTTTCGTACGCCAATTAAGCGCACACCCTGGGAGGACACCTCGTATATCAAAAACTCGCTTGCTTCCCCGAAATGCCCGTTGATTAACCCCTCACCGCGTGTGGCCACCGCAATCAATAGAGGCAGCGCGGCTATCGCTGGCGTCTGTGGCGGTTTCTTCGAGCGCCACGGTGAGAGCTGGACTTCAATGCCGCTGTTTTGGCGATCCGCCAGCTGTTTCCGCTCGATAGCCTTGCGCACCTCGGCCCGCCGGCGGCGGGCGGCCTGATAATCCACTTCCATCGTCTCGATGGTCGCCATATCGAATTCGGCACCTCGGTCCTGACCGAGCAACCCCACCGCGTCGGCACGACACTGGCGGCAATGGCGCATAATCGCGATGTCACCGCTACAGGCATCCTGCACCGTTGTCAGCTCCGCGGGCGTTGGAGGCCGCTGGCCCGATAGTCCGAAAAACGTGCCGTGCTCGGGCTGCGCAATGAGCGGCAGAATATTGTGCACGAAAGCGCCTTCACGGGTGACCAGCCGGTTGACTTCTTGCAGGTGTTGATCATTGATGCCTGGGATCATCACCGAATTGATCTTCACCAGAACACCCAGGCGCACCAGCTGGCGGAGCCCTTCCTGCTGCTGTTCGATGAGCACCTGTGCGCCACGCGCGCCAGTCAGGCGGCGGCCGTGCCAAAACACCCAGGGATGAATTTGGGAGCCGATGGCCGGATCCAAGGCATTCATGGTGATGGTGACGTGGTCCACAGGGAGCTGGGCGAGCTCTTCGGCGTACTCCGGCAATCTCAGACCGTTGGTAGACAGACAAAGACGAAGGTCGGGGGCATGCTGAGCGATACCGCGCAACGTAGCAAAGGTGCGCTGTGGATTTGCCAGAGGCTCACCGGGTCCGGCAATACCCACCACCGACAGCTGGGGAATGGCCGCCCCGACGACAAGGGCCTTTTTAATCGCTTGCGCCGGTGTCAAACGTTCGGAGACAACGCCGGGCCGCGTCTCGTTGGCACAGTCGTACTTACGATTACAGTAGTGGCAACGAATGTTACAGGCCGGCGCCACCGCCAGATGAATGCGGGCATAGTGGTGGTGCGCCTCTTCCGAGAAGCAAGGGTGATGTTTGATCTTCTCCCGGATGTCTCCGGCCAACTCCCTGCGTGGACTGCGCGCACACCCTGTCCGTGAGCATGTCGGCCCGGAGCCGCCGAGGATCATCTCATTGATCGGGGTAAGTCCCATCGGTGTTCCTTCTGCTGACTCGAGCGCGGATGCGTAAGAGTTGTGGATAAATCCATAGGCAAAGCCTGCGCCAAGCACCGAACACCATGTCAACTTTTTATTTTATATAATAATTTTTTTGCTCAGCAAAAAAGGATTGTCGCAAAGAACACAGTGCAGCGGTGTACGCTTGTGGCGAAAACGACAAGCGCAGCGATGACGGTGGGTGGAAGGCGCCTGTACAAGCGCCCTACAGATGACGCACCTTGATATTCAGCGTTTGAATGCGGTAGGCGATCTGACGCGGCGTCATGCCGAGCAGGCGCGCGGCCTTGGCTTGCACCCAGCCGGCTCGCTCCAGTGCCGCGATGACCCGTTCACGCTCATCCAGGTCTGGAGCTTCCAGATCCATCTCCGGCAAGGGACTATCGCCGGCGCCAAACAATCCCTTATCCCCTGCTGGCCCGGCCAATTCAATGACATCGCAATCGATGGCGCCTTGCTCACTCATGACCGCCGCGCGCTCCAAGGTATTCTCAAGCTCTCGAACGTTGCCCGGCCAAGAATAGCCGAGCAACGCACGGATAGCGCTGTCGGTAATACGCAGACTCCGCCCTTGGCTCTTGCCGAGCTTTGTGACCAGGTGTCGCGCCAGTTCCGGTATGTCCTCTTGGCGCTCGCGAAGAGGTGGCACATAGATAGGCATGACATTGAGACGGTAGTAGAGATCTTCCCGAAACTCCCCGTTCTCCACTGAGGCCTCCAGATTTCGGTTTGTGGCAGCAATGACCCGTACGTCTACCCGCAGCGTTCGTATCCCCCCCACCCGTTCAAACTCACCTTCCTGTAGAACACGCAGCAGCTTCGCCTGGAAGGCGGGTGAGAGTTCGCCAATCTCATCCAAAAACAGTGTGCCGCCGTCGGCTTGTTCAAAACGCCCCTTGCGCTGGTAGGAAGCCCCGGTAAAGGCGCCCTTCTCGTGCCCGAACAGCTCCGACTCCAACAGATTATCCGGCAGCGCGGCGCAGTTGAGCTTTATCAATGGGCCGCTGACGCGTGGAGAGTTGTAGTGAATAGCGTTGGCGATGAGCTCTTTTCCTGTGCCTGATTCGCCGCGAACGAGCACCGTCGTCGTCCACTTGCCAACTTGACGCACCAGCTCGAATACTCGCTGCATCGCAGACGTATGCCCGACCATGTTGTCGAATCCATACTGCCCGCGAATGAAACGGCGCAGACGGTCGCGTTCATCAGCAATATCGCGCCGTTCTGCCTCGGCCTTCCAGGTAAAGCGGACACTGCCCGCGATCAGATTCGCCGTCATTTCCAAAAACAGCGAACAGGCTTCCAGTGCCTCATCATCATGGATAGCGGGCTGCACCGCCAGCACGCCGATCGGCTCGCCTTCACCGAAGCGCACCGGGACGGCGATAAGCGGCAGCGCTGGATCGTAGACCCGCAGACGATTGAGAAATCGTGGCTCGTCGGCGATACGTTTCACCACGATTCGCTCGCCGCGGGCGATGACGGCCCCGAGAACACCTTCCCCCGGTCCGTAACGCACGGTTCCCGCAATCCGCTGATCCGCTGCATAGGCAGCGCTTATGGCAAGCTCCGCGCTTTCTCGATGGCGTACCGCGACGATGCCCCGCTGCAGACCTGCCTCCTCATGAAGGACCGCTAGCACGCCCATGAGCGTCTCGCGCAAGCCCACGGACCCGCTGAGCACCTCGCTCACCCGATAGAGGGTGCGCAACTGAGTTTCCATCCACTCTTGTCGTCCTGGGTAAGAGCGGTGTCGATCGCTTCCTGCAAACATGCTTAGCTTTTGCGGTGATTATCCCGGCGCGTGCGGCTACCTGGAAGCCGTACGTGGATGCGACAGCCTTCCTGATACTCGGCATCGATCTCGATGGTGCCGGCATGCTGGTTGGCAAGCTCCTGGGCCATCGCCAATCCCATCCCCACGTGTCGCCCGGCGGTCGCCTTGGCGGTGAAGAACGGCTCGAAGACCTTGCGACGCAAGGTCTCGGGGATGCCGGGACCGGTGTCGGTGATGGTGATTTGAACCAGATCCCCGTCGGCGCTGGTCGCAATTCCGAGCTCCCGGCGCGGGCACCCGCGCCCGCTCATCGCATCCAAGGCATTATCCACCAGTTGCTTGAAAAGGCATCGTAGCCGCCGTTCCTGCCCGATAACCGCCGGTAACACCGCTGTCGGACGCCAATCCACGACGACACCATCCTTGAGCAGTCGGTCGGTCGATATACCGAGCACCTCGCGCATGAGCTCGTTGGGATTGATCGGCCTGCGCGGCTCGTCAATGTCGGCCGGCATTGACGCCTTGAGCGTTGCCAGCGCCTGCATGCCGGCCTCGAGCGCCTGCTCGAGTACGCCTCGAACCAGCTCACTGCCTGCCAGGCTGCGTCTTCGCAGCATATCCGCGGCCGCTGCAATCACGTTCAGCGGTCCCTGCATCTGAAAAATGGCACCGCTCAACACCTCGCGCATTCCAGCCGTCAGCTCCTCTTCAGCCGCCAAGGCTCGCAGGGCGTTGATCCGCGTTTCTTCCTGACGCCGTTTTAGCGCGGTGATCTCGGCAGCGATGAGAAGCAAATATTTGCGTCGATGCGGTTCGAAGAAACCGTCCGCACTGAGCTCCCGTTCTTGAATCCAGGTACCGGAGCAAGAGAACCAGCGCGGCTCCCGATCCACTGCCGAATGAAAGCTCACGACCTGCTCGGAAAACCCCTGTCCGCGATGTCGAACCTGCTCTAAGGATTCTCCCATCGAGGCTTTCAACGCTCCAAGGAGGGCAGCGGCTGGCTCACGACCACGCATATCCCCCATCAGCTTCTTATAGGCCTGATTGTCGAGCACCACCCGCTCCTTATCATCCAACACGGCGATCACCATTGGCGCCGCGTCCACTACGGATTCGATGAGCGCCTTCTGATTGCGTACCTGCTGCTCGAGACGGTGTAGCTGCGTAACATCGCGGTGCATGGCCAGGTAATGGGTCACCTGATCACCCGCAGTGACCACCGGCACGATGGTCAGATCGGCAAGATAGCGCGCGCCATCCTTGCGTCGATTAAGCAGTCGTCCGTTCCACGATCGGCGCTCCCGCAGCTTTCCCCAAAGCGCCTCATAGACATTCGTGGGTGTCGTCTCGTCCGAGAGCAGCGACTGGTTTCGGCCGACCACTTCTGAGGCTGAGTAACCTGTGACCGCAGCGAAAGCCGCATTGGCATAGAGGATTGTCGCCTCCAGGTCGGTAATGGAGATGGCCAACGGAGCCTGCTCCACAGCCTCGAAAAACAGCCGCGGGGCGAGCAGCCCCTCGCCGACACACATGGCTTGCGAGACGGCATCGACGATGGCAGCGGGTGTGCCTTCCGGTGGGGCCGCGAGAAACGCCTCCAAGGCCTCCGACAGCCCCTGCCAAACCGCATGGTTATTTTGCGAGTGCACCAACCGCGCCCCTTCTGCCGTGTCGAAACGATTCTCTGCAGCTTCTCATAGAAGCACTTCTATATCTTCGTATATGAGCAAGAAACGAGCCGATGAGGGTGAAGCGGTGTGATACAGCCGCTACCGGTTTGAAAACTGGCTGCTGTTGTCGCGTTTGACACAAACGCCCCAAGCCCTGAGCCCGCCAAGTGTTAAACCTGACAAGGTGATCATCGCACCACTTCGGCGATCCGCCGCCCTAAAACCGCGCAGTTTCTTGGCTCACAACACATCGCGAGCCCTCACCGAGCGGATTGGTACACTCGATGCTTTGCTGAGGAAAAACCTGCTAGAGACCAACGTGCGCATGGAATACCTGCTGCTCATTCTCGGTACCGCACTCGTCAACAACGTGGTGTTGGTGAAATTCTTGGGCCTTTGTCCCTTCATGGGCGTTTCGAACAAGCTCGACACCGCTGTCAGCATGGGACTTGCCACGACCTTTGTTCTGACCCTAGCAAGCGTCTCCAGCTGGCTGCTGCAAAACTACGTACTCGAGCCACTCAATATCGGATTCCTGCGTATCTTGACGTTTATCCTGGTCATCGCGGGCGCAGTGCAATTTACGGAAATCGTTATCCGTCGGTTTAGTCCCGTCTTGTACCGGCTTCTCGGTATTTATCTACCCCTTATCACCACCAACTGTGCCGTTCTCGGAGTAGCGCTATTGAATCTACAGCAGGATTACACGCTGACGCAAAGCGCGCTCGCCGGCGTTGGCTCGGCGCTCGGCTTCACGTTGGTGCTGGTACTTTTTGCCGGTCTTCGAGAACGCCTGCAGGTGTCGCGAGTGCCGGCTATTTTTTCCGGTCCGCCTATCGGGCTCATCACTGCCGGGCTGCTGGCCCTGGCCTTCATGGGCTTCGCTGGGTTAGCACCCACTTAACGCCAGGAGTATTCGCAAGTGTTTGCTGCTGTTTTCTCTCTCACCCTGCTCGGCGGTGCCCTGGGGCTTTTGCTGGCCGTTGCGGCACAGCGACTGAAGGTAAATGACCACCCTTTGGCGGCGGAAATCGAAGCTCTCCTTCCCGGCTCCCAGTGTGGCCAGTGTGGTTACCTAGGTTGCGGGGCTGGGGCCGTTGCCATCGCCGCAGGCGAGGCACCCGTCACCCTCTGTCCCCCCGGTGGGCGGGTGCTTGCGCAACAGCTGGCCAGCAAATTGGGAATCGAATTAGACTTCTCGCAGATAGCAGATGGCTCGCCAATGGTCGCGGTGTCAAGGGAAGATATCTGTACCGGCTGCACACGCTGCCGCAAGGTTTGCCCAACCGATGCCATCCTCGGCGCACCGCGACAGCTGCACGTGATTATCCACGACGCCTGCACCGGCTGCGGACGGTGTGTTGCAGTGTGTCCCACCGAGTCACTCGCGCTGCATCCCGTAGCCGTAACCCTAGAGACCTGGTACTGGTCAAAGCCCCAGTTGTCTATCTGAGATTATGCCAATGAGGATATTTCACGTGAGAGGCGGGGTGCGCCTGGACGGACGTAAGCGCTGTGCCGAGCGCCGCCGCATTACCTGCCTGCCGACCCCACCCTATCTCAACGTCCCGCTGAAGCAGCACATCGGAGCCCCGGCCGAGCCAGTGGTCAGGGTCGGTGAGCAGGTATTAAAGGGCCAGCTGCTTGGCCGCCCCCCGGGCCCGATGTCGGCCCCCGTGCACGCACCCACTTCCGGCCGGGTGATCGCTATCGAAGATGCTCCCGCTTCTCATCCTTCTGGGCTCGATACCCCAACCATCACAGTGCAAAGCGACGGCAAGGAGCAGTGGATCGAGCTGGCGCCCCCCATTGATCCCCTGGCGCTCGATGCCGTAGCCATCGAGGAACGAATCGCCGACGCCGGCGTGGTCGGCCTCGGTGGCGCCGCCTTTCCCGCAGCGGTCAAGCTGCGGTTGCGCACTCGGCATTCGATACAGACATTGATCGTCAATGGCGCTGAATGCGAGCCCTATCTGACTTGCGACGATCGGCTGATGCAAGAGCGCGCCGAGGAGATCATCGACGGTGTGCGCATTATGCTGCGCGCCCTCGAGCAGGATCGCAGTGATCGCACTATACGCGCGCTTATCGCCATCGAAAACAACAAACGCGACGCATTGGCAGCACTGAAAAAGGCGGCGGCCGCCCATCCCAACATCACTACCATTGCCGTTCCGACACGCTATCCAATGGGTTCGGAAAAGCATCTCATCAGGGCCGTCACGGGTAAGGAGGTCCCGGCAAAAGCGCTGGCCCCTGAGATCGGGATCCTCGTTCACAACGTCGGTACGGCCTTCGCCATACACCGCGCTTTGCGTCTCGGTCAGCCACTCATTTCGCGCATTGTGACCATTAGCGGCGGTGCTGTGGAGTCGCCACAAAATTTTGAAGTACCCCTGGGTACGCCCGTTTCGACGTTGCTGCGCGCCGCTGGAGGACTGCGCAAGCCCCCCGCACGTCTGCTCATGGGCGGGCCGATGATGGGCGCCATGCTTCCCCATGCGGAGGTACCCATAGTCAAAGGCACCTCTGGGATCCTAGCGCTGACCGCCGCTGAAATTGCCGAAAGACCGGCAGTACCTTGTATCCGCTGTGGAACCTGCGTTGCTGTCTGCCCCTGCGCTCTGGTGCCGGTGGAGATGGTGTCACAGATCCGCAGCGGCCGCTTGGAGGGCGCCCTGCGCTTCGGCCTCTTGGATTGTGTCGGCTGTGGCACCTGCGCCTACAGCTGCCCCTCGCGAATCCCTCTGCTGCAATACCTCAATTTCGCCAAAGGCGAGCTCACGGCTCGGGAGCGCGAAAAGCACAAGGCAGAGGAAGCACGCCGTCTCGCTGAGCGCCGCACGCGGCGCCTGGCGCAGGAAGCCGAAACCCGCGCCGCGGCGGCCAAGGCAAGGCCCCGAAAGCAGCAGTGCAAATCTGAGGGTTCCGAAGAACCTGGCGCGCCAGACAGTGTTGCCACACCTCAGGTGGCGGCATGAGTGCGGTACCGGTTATAGCGGCACCTCATGTTCACGCGGGCACCAGCGTAAGGCGCAGCATGATTCTGGTGATGATAGCGCTGGTGCCGGCAACCGCTTGGGGTATCACCCAATATGGTTGGCCAGCTCTCAATCTCTTGCTCATGACCATCGGGGCAGCGGTGGCTGCCGAAGCCTTTTCCCTGAAAGCTGCCAACCAAACCGTAAGGCCGGTGCTCCAAGACGGTTCGGCGCTGCTCACGGGCTGGCTACTCGCCCTGACCCTACCTCCTTGGGCACCCTGGTGGCTCGGTGTGTTCGGAGCGGTATTTGCCATCGTCGTTAGCAAACAAGTCTTCGGAGGCCTGGGTCAGAACCTGTTTAATCCCGCCATGGTGGGGAGAGTAGTCCTGCTGGTGGCCTTTCCC
The DNA here is from genome assembly GCA_049282355.1 of Gammaproteobacteria bacterium. GTDB lineage: Bacteria > Pseudomonadota > Gammaproteobacteria > HK1 > HK1 > JAGTVB01. The sequence continues at coordinate 8,181 of JBAPTW010000060.1, forward strand.
CTAGAGATGACCACCTGGGTCGCCCCACACGTTCTGTTCCAGCCTGCAAGCCCAAGCTTTGCAGAAAGTCTCCGCATCACCTTCCTGGAAGCGGTCAACACTGATGCCATCACCGGCGCCACCGCTCTTGGGCACGAAAGCGGCCAGCCGACCGCCAGCGAGGCTCAAAACGAAGCAACCTCGGAGGGCTTCGATGTGCGGGCGTCCTTGCTTGGCGAGCAGTATGGAAGCTTTGGTGAAGGATCGGCGCCGTTACTTGCCTCCGGTGGGCTGTTGCTGTTACTCACCGGAGTCATTCGTTGGCCTATCCCCGTCGCCATGGTAGGTAGTTTAGCCTTCGTGGCGACACTTTTTCATGTTTTGGAACCGGCTCGCTATGCCGACGCGGGGTTTCACCTCCTGTCGGGTGGGCTCGTCCTGGGGGCTTTCTTTATTGCCACCGATCCCGTCACTTCACCCGTAACACGCCCCGGCCAGCTGGTTTTTGGCGCCGGTTGCGGCTTGCTGACCTATACCATTCGCACCTGGGGAGGCTATCCCGAAGGAGTGGCATTCGCCGTATTGTTAATGAACGCCGCGACCCCAATCATCGACTATTACATCCACCCGCGCGTGTTTGGGCGCACGCTTTCGGGCATTTCCCTGAAGTTGCCTGATGAAAAGCCTGCAGCCACTGTGAAGCCCTGGAGCGCCAGGGCGCCCAAAGGCAACCAGCAATGAACTCCGAGGAGCTTCGCGGTAGAGTCTCTTACCAGGCGGGCGCGCTTGCTCTCATGGCATTGGTTGTGAGTGGCGCCGTGGCATTGGCCGATCGTGGCACCCGTGAGGCCATTGCCGCGCGCAAAGCTGAGGATCTCAAAGCTTCGCTCACGCAGGTAATTCCCTCACGACTCTATGATGCCGATCTGTTAGACGACGTGGTCACGTTGCCGATGGGTCCCGGTACTCCGCCCCTTAAGATCTATCGGGCACGGCGCCAGGGGGAAATCAGCGCATTTGCATTCACCGTGGTCGGTCAAGGGTACGCCGGTCCCATCGAGGCCTTGATGGGGGTCGATCGGCAGGGTCGCATCCTCGGCGTTCGAGTGACCTCTCACCAGGAAACGCCCGGCCTTGGAGACAAGATCGAGCACCGAAAGTCGGACTGGATCTTCGCTTTTAATGGACGATCGTTGACCGATCCCGCGCCGCCGGCATGGCGAGTCAAAAAGGATGGCGGCGCCTTCGACCAGTTGACCGGCGCTACCATTACGCCCCGCGCAGTGGTACGGGGCATCAAACAAGGACTCGAAGTTTTTGCCGCCCACCAAGGGCAGCTGTTGGAACACGAACCGCGCCAAGGGACGCAGCGCGAGGAGCTAATCGATGGCGACTGACTACCGGCACATCGTGCGCCACGGACTTTGGGAAAACAACGTCGTGCTCGGCCAAATGCTGGCTCTGTGCCCTTTGCTGGCTGTTACCGGCACCGCAACCAACGGCCTCGGCATGGGGCTCGCCACCACCGCCGTGATGATCATTACCGGTGGCCTGGTTTCGTCACTGCGCCGTCTCATCCCGGCGCCGGTGCGGATCCCGATTTACGTACTGCTAATTGCCGGTGTGGTCACCCTCGTGGACATGCTCATAAATGCCACCCTGCACCAGCTCTACCAAGCGCTCGGTCTCTTCATTCCGCTCATCGTCACCAATTGCGCTATTCTTGGCCGCGCGGAAGCATTCGCCGCGAGGGAGCCGGTGAATCGAGCGGTTCTCGACGGGCTCATGATGGGACTGGGTTTCACCCTGGTCTTGGTCACGCTCGGCGCCGTGCGCGAAATTTTGGGAACCGGCAAGCTCTTCACCGATGCCTCGTTATTACTGGGAGAAGGGTTCTCCTTCCTGGAGCTCACCGTGATACCTAATTATCGGGGTTTCTTATTACTGATTTTACCGGCCGGAGGTTTTCTGGCGCTCGGCTTCTTGTTGGCAGCCAAACGCCTACTGGACCGCCACTGGCAGCAGCAAGGCAAGACCATCGGCTCGTCGTCACGACCCGCGGTGCCAGCCCACGCGTGCACCCTGTGCTCCAGCGCCTGCAATGGGGCAATGACATGAATGTCGGTGTGGCCTATGCCAACGCCACCAGCCAACTATGGTTGGAAATCGACCTGCCCGAGGGTAGCACGGTACAGGATGCCATTGATCAATCTGGCATTCTAAATCGCTTTCCCGATATCGACCTCGAACAACAAAAAATCGGCATTTATGGGAAGTTTATTAAGCTGCATACGGTCCTCAAGGAAGGTGATCGGGTTGAAATCTACCGCCCGATTCTCTGTGACCCAACTCAGATAGAGCGCCGTGTCGCCAAGGAAACGCTGTAAAAAGCTTGCCAGCGCCGGGAGACAAAAACGTACGGTGGCAAGGGCTATCGAGAAAGAACCATCGTGGCAAGGGCCGGTCTGATTTATTTCAGCTATCCGAAAAATCCCACTGACTCCAATGGGACAACTCGGGGAGGGGACCATGCGAAAGGTGGAAGCGATTATTCAGCCTCATAAATTGGATGACGTGCGCGAAGCATTGTCAAAATTAGGCCTGGTGGGTATGACGGTCACCGAGGTCAAAGGCTACGGTCGGCAAAAGGGTCACACGGAGCTCTATCGCGGCGCCGAGTACTTCGTCGATCTTATACCAAAGCTAAAGCTGGAAGTTGTTGTCCCGGAGGGACGTTTGGACGCATGCCTGGATGCGATTACCGAGGCTGCCCGCACTGGTAAAATTGGGGACGGAAAAGTATTCGTTACCGGCGTGGAAAGTGCGCTGCGTATTCGCACCGGTGAGCAGGGAGAGGGCGCTCTTTGAAGTTTAACGAGCGCTAATCACCGTTAACGGCTACAGACAATAAGGGTAGCGGATCCATTCTGCGAGTACTGCGTGGTCCCGCTCGGGGAGATAATCAAAACCTGTCTGAAGGTCCTGATAGACCGAATCTCCAAGGCTGGTGGGAACATGGTGGCTGTATACCATGCAAAAATACCAGGCGAAGGGATAGCCGAGCTCGTGATCGAATTGCTGCACCAGTCGAGCAAGATCCGGCCCGCGGGCGAGCGCCGGAATATGCAAACGCGGAATTGTTCTTCCATAGGTACAGGCGGGCGTTGCGGCAAAGATCGCCTCGCCATGAACGCCCTTGTGGTTCCTTAAACTCAGCACCCAACGATCGCAGAATCGTGCGGTGCGTCCTGCGCTACTGCGCTCCCATTCACTGATGAACCGCCTGATCGGCGGGGTCTGTAACGGGCGTCTTGGTATCTCGGCAAGGAACGAGCTGACGTCGGTCACCCGGCGAAACACATAGTGCGGTGCCGCGAGCGGCACGAAAGACGGCGGGCTCGGCAGCGCGGGATCGATGAGATCATCAACATCGTCTGGCGGTGCTGCCGGATCAATCAGAGCACGCACGATGACCTCTTGAAGCTCTTCCACTTCGAGCTGAAAAAAATCCGCTGATCCCTGCCCGGTAGGAGCAACGAAGTAGTGTGTTTTTCCAAGCCAGCGGGTAACGAGATAACCGGCCTTTGCAACTTGTTCGACGAAAACGCTCATTGTCTCGCCGCATTCGCGGAACAGCTGCTGAGCCCAAGCATCAAGATTGTCGGTAATCCGAGTACCACCTTCTGTTACCACACCACCCAATCGATACCATCCGCCCCGCGTCAACACCCACCGAAAAGCATGCTGCGGACTAAGACGGCTCAACCCCTCAAGCAAAGCCCGATGATCGGTACGCGGTATCGTGCCCTGGCAGAGCTCCGCAAGGCGTTCCGGAGACAAACGCTCATCCATTGGCCACCTCGTCACGCCGCTGCCGAGGCACGAAGTGGTTCCTCGGCACGAAAATAGGTATTGCTCAGCACATCATGCAGATCGGCAAGCACAATCTGCAGCGAATCCACAAATTCACGCAACCCCTCGGATGCGAATCGGCTGGTGTTGGCTTCACGCACCATTTCTCGCGCGCGCTCTAAAATATGCAAAGCGGCTTCGCTGCGGCTGTAGCCCCGCAGGCAGTTCTCCAACCGCTCTAGGCAGTGCAGCACCGAACGCGGGAATTCCTTGTCCTGAAGCAAAAATGCGAGCACTTGGGGGCCGGTTACCCTCACCTGAACGTGGCGGCGATACATCTGGTAGGCTGATACGGACCGCAAAACTCCCATCCATTGAGTGTCCTCGAAAGCCTCAGTATCGTCTGACCGCGCAGGTGATAGGTTGTTTGCTCCCACATCCATCAGCCGTGTCATCATATCGGCTCGCTCCAACGCCCGCCCCATGCACAAGAAATCGTAGGCGCGGTCATGGCTCATGGTGCCATCCAATAAGCCAGTCAGCAGCTGTGTATGCTCAATGATGCGCCGCAGGTATTCATAACGTCCGCGCCGCGAAATGCCTAATGGAGCCTGTCCCTGGGCAAACCGGTAGCCATCATCGAGCGCCTCCCAGGCTGCCCGCGGAACCACCGCGCGGGTAGTGCGCAGATTCTCTCGAGCGCTGGAAAGTGATGACAGAACCGAGCTCGGGTTCTTAGGATCGGCAACCAGGAACCGAACCACTCTTTCCTCGGTGGGATTGTCGAACCGCGTATAAAACTCCTCGTCGCTGCCGGTGATGGTCAGTAAAAACTCCCACCCCAGCCGAATCTGTCGCGGTAGGTCCAGCACCAGATTCGTATGAGTCAGCACAATCCGGGCTGTATCCTCAGCACGTTCCACATAACGTGCCATCCAGTAGACTGTCTCGGCGACTCGTGATAACAACATCACTACAAGTCCTCGTCATCCACCACCCAAGTGTCTTTACTGCCTCCGCCTTGTGAAGAATTCACCACCAGCGAACCCCGTTTCAGTGCCACCCGCGTCAGTCCGCCAGGCGTGACGTAGCCGTTGCCACCGGAGAGCACAAACGGACGCAGGTCCAAGTGCCGCGGCTCCAGCCTGCTACTGCACAGTGTCGGTGCGGTAGATAGCCTCAGCGCCGGCTGAGCCACGTAGTTACGGGGATCTTTTTTGATGCGGCCAGCAAATTCGCTGCGTTGCTTTCGAGTCGACTGTGGCCCCATCAACATTCCATTCCCCCCTGATTCATTAGCGGGTTTGACCACCAGTTGATCCAAGTGAGCTAATACATATTCGCATTGCTGTTTATCGATACACAGATGGGTCGGCACGTTCGGGATAATCGGATTCTCGCTCAGGTAGTAGCGAATCATCTCCGGAACAAAAGCGTAAACGACCTTATCGTCCGCCACCCCCGCTCCGGGCGCATTAGCTAACGCCACATTGCCCTTGCGCCATGCCCGCATCAGCCCGCGAACACCGATTGCCGAATCGGCGCGGAAAACATCCGGATCAAGGAATAAATCGTCGATTCGTCGATAAATGACATCCACGCGCTCCAGTCCGTCCACCGTGCGCAGATAGACGCAATCGTCATCGGCAACCACGAGGTCGCGCCCCTCCACGAGCTCTGCGCCCGCCTGTTGGGCGAGAAAACTGTGTTCGAAGTAGGCCGAGTTGTAAATTCCAGGAGTCAATACCACCACCGTCGGCGGATGCCCCTGACGCGGTGACAACGACGCCAGCATGTCGAAGAGCCGGGAGGGATACCCATCGACCGGCGCGATATGATGATGTTGAAAAAGTTCAGGAAAAACGCGCTTGGTAACCAAGCGGTTCTCGAGCATGTAGGATACGCCGGAAGGAACGCGCAGGTTGTCTTCTAAGACATAGATAGTGCCATCGAAATCCCGAATCAGATCCGTCCCGCAAATATGAGCCCAGATTCCGTGGCGTGGTGTTACACCCACACACTGACTGCGAAAGTTCCCAGAATCAGCCAATAATGCCTGAGGAAATATCTTATCCTTAATAATTCGTTGTGCGCCGTAGATGTCATTGATGAAGCAGTTAAGTGCCGTTACACGCTGCTTCAGCCCCGCTTGCACTCGCCGCCACTCCCCTGCAGCAACAATCCGAGGGATAATGTCGAAAGGCCAAGCGCGCTCGATGCCACCTTCCTCACTATAAACAGTGAAAGTAATTCCCATCGCCCGAATGGCAAGCTCTGCCGCCGCTTGCCGTTCCCGTAAATCCTGATCCGTGAGCGAGGCCAGGTACTGGCTGAGCTGTCTCACTGCACTGCGCGGCCTGCCGTCGGCAGCGATCAGTTCATCGTAAACTCCACTGACTGGATAGTCCTCCCAGCATATGGGCATCTTCTTCGCTCTCAAGAAATCGGTCTAGCGATAAACAGCAGTTTCTTGTAACGAAATCGACATCGTGCGCGATCACCAGTCAAGCCTTCGGCAATATCTCGGCATTTTTCACTTTCAGCGGCCGACAGCGAACAAGGAAAAGCCGGTTCGGCAGCACTTAAGCCAGTGCGAGGCAAGCAATATGCCATGGCCAATGAGCGGCAATCTCTGTGCTTTAATAACTGTCTCAAAATTGTCGCGAGCGCGGGCAGAGCAACGCGCACGGCCTGTGAGCAACCGGCGTAGGCAAGAGCGTACATGAGGATGACGAACCGCCGCGTAACGCAGCTCAGGCAAGCGCAGCAGTTCCTAAACATCCTCTCAGACTGTTTCACACTGAGGCGAGAGAAGCCGAAAACCGCACCAGCAACGTGCACTGCGCGCTCAGCTCGCACCGAGATGGCGCTCACAAGAGCGCCACGCAGCCTTGGCGTATTTAGAATTTGAATGGTTGAAATTAGAAGAAAGGCTACTCTAAAAGTGCCACAAGCACCGGCAAAGCCAGGTTGCGATCACAAAACAAGCGAGTCAGCAACAATTTAGCAAAGTTGGGTCGGGGACCCGAGGGTCCCCGACAATCGGTTACCGAAAATCAGTAGGTACCAGGGGTGGTCTGCGTGCGTTCCGCAGTAATCTCGACTTCTACACGGCGGTTCGGCCTTAAGCATTCGATAAGCGCGCTTCCCCTAAGTCCGTCACAGGCCTCGATGGGATTGGCCTGTCCCAAACCCTCGACCTCGAATTTGGCTGGAGAAATCTGGGTATTTTCCTTAAGAAAGGCTGCCACCGCCGCCGCTCGTTCCTTTGAGAGAGCCAAGTTGTACTCCTCTGACCCGATTCGATCGGTAAAGCCCGCGATGCGTACCGAGTCGATGGCCGTGAACCGATCCAAGCGATCGGCTAGCTCATCGAGCATCCCCTTTGCCTGTGGGTCCAAGGTAGCCTGGTCAAAGCCAAACAACGTCTGCACGTCCAACGTCTCTTCCACAGCCACCGTAGCAGGCACTACTGCCGCAATCTCCACCGGTGCCACCGGCTCTGGCTCCGGATACAGCCGCGCATAGAGCTCCGGATCGCACTGCTCCAAAACCATCTCTGGCTCCCAGTCGCTGGTTCGCACGCAACTCCCATCGCTGCTCCTCACCACCGTCCCCGAGGAATCGACAACATAGCCGGGGGGAGCTTCCGTCTCCACGGCCGCTGCAACGGCACTAACCGTCATCGTGATGGCGGCAACGATGCCGTAACCGCTGATATGCCCGAGTCGTCTCGCACTCATGATAGTCTCCTTCTAAACTCTAAACGATGTTGCGCTGATTGCCGGCGCGCTCCCGTTGCACTCCCCGTTTCAAAAACCTTAGACTCACTCGTTAGCCATTCGTTTTCATGGCGGTCCGCATCGGCTCAACCGTCACTTCCCGCTTGGTTGACCGCCTCCACTAGGGGAGCCGCCTGCGGATTACTAACATTGCGAGTTATAAGAATGTCGATCGGATTGACTGGCTTTCCATAGTACGCTTCATTGAGCCCTTCCCGCACTTTCACCACAGATCCCTCCAAATTGAGCCCGCCATAGACCCCTTTCGTGCGCGAGAAAGAAAGGATGTCCGTGGTTGCAGCCGCAGCACCCGCACCCACGGGTCCCGCTGCCACTGCGACGTCAGCACCGAGTTTAGCCGAGGTCGTCAGTAGGGAGTCGATGCCTTTCTGCGTCATAACCATCATGACAAGTTCGGAGGCCTGAGCACCGATCTGCAACCCGAAAGTCACGGAACCAACGGTGTAGAAAGCCGGATCGCTCCACTCCCCCGTATCCTTATCACGAGCGAGGAGCACGCCGTTTCCACCAGAGCCACCAAAAATGAAGCCTGCCTTCAGCACTTCCGGCGCGATCAGCAAACCTTGAGCCTCGTTCATGTGCTCGCGAAACCACGACATCGTTGGATCCGCCTCAAAGTTTTTAAATGTCTGCTTTGCCGCATCAACTACTTTCTGCGCCTCTGCGGCGTCGTCTGCCGCCGCTACCGGATTCGCCACCAACAAGAAGAGCATCGCAATTGCCTGCCCACACGCCAATGCGCTCTCTCTCATTCTGTTTCTGCTGCTCCTGTACCTATACATACCCTTTTCACTCCCTATTTCATTAAGTCTAAATGCAATACAACTGACCGAGGCTCGTTCTTCGATATTTCAATGCGGCTATTGTTGTATTGCAGCCAAACACCCTCATATCACCAGCCATAGCGGCAACCTATGTAACACGACCAATTCTTTTCCGCAAGCAAGCGGATCACAGGAATTAAACAGCACTCCATCAGTGCCCTCTCACAAAAATTTTCATTATAATAGTCACCATCTGTCACTCGAATCCAATGCGTCTATAGAGACTCGTTGATGTCACTTGAAAATAGAGGTTTAGTCGCACTACACATGCCCCCCAGGGGCGCATCTATTAGAAGCTGTAGAATACAAGGATGGTGGACCGGCGGCCAACGCACCAACGTCAGTCGTTCTTGAAACAGCTTTTTAAAGGATGCAGCACTTTCTATCTTCCTGCTCTCTCTACTCTACTGCAGGCAAATCGTCAATCGCTTCAGCGATATCGCTACTAAGGCTCGCGAGGAGGCGGCTATTGGCCGCTGCAATCGAGTCGTAGTCCTGTCCTGGTAACGATTCGCGATACTCTACCTTGCGTGCAATCAATCTCTTGCGTTCATTTCCATCCCATAGGTTCCAGTGCACGCGAAGCAAAGCCTCTTCGCCTGGAACGTTATCGAGCCGCACAACATAAACCGACAGTCGATAGTCGAGTGAGACGCCAGCAGCCTGGGGAAGCACGTGGATTCTTTGGGACGAAAGCAAGGCCGACAGATTGTCAGTGAGTACTTGGGCGATGTTGTCATTCAACGGCTCAGCCCAACGATCGAAATCAGCAAACTGAATTTGATAAGGACCTCGGCGCGTGGCAATTTCGGGCCGGTCTAGGTAAGCGGCAAGCTCAACAGTCTCAATGCCGATTGCCACGGTGTCTGCAGCAATGGGCGCACTTGCGCTAGGCTGCTTGAGCTCAGCTCCGGCCAGCGGACGCAGCATGTAGAAGCGCGCCGGTTCGGTCCTTGCGCATGCACCTAAAAGAAAAAGTATCGAGAGCCCCGTAGTTACGGCAAATCGGAGAATAGTCTGTCTCATGGCCCGCCCCGAGTATGTTCCTTTGCGTATATCAGCCGTTCTCGGTGTCGTTGCAGATATTCCGCCAGCCGACGTTGTGCTCGTGCCACTGCCACTTTTTTTTCAAGGACTTATGATACAGGGTATCCACCGGCCCGTTCATCTGTATGCGCTCGAAACTCCGGCTGCGTTGAGTGTTGAAGAAACTTAACCCCCTGAAATTCCAAATTGCGCGCTGAAAAGCGATTGCCGCGGGTGTTTGTTCAACATAGAGACTTGTTTTTCAAGCTTTACCCTCCTCGACTTGGTTTCGTTGGGACATAATCGGCCAAGCGCGCATCAATGAATAGCGCTTCAGCGCGGCGGTTTCGGCGGTGTTTTCGGCGCCACCTGCCAGTTGCCGTCCGCCTGCTGGCAGAAATCGAACCGACTGGTGCCACTGACCCCTCCCGCGTTGTTGTGCACCTCGGTACGCCGGCAGGTCGTGCCCTCGGACTCATAGGTGTTGAGCGGCTGTATCGTGCCGAAAGCAGCGGTATCTGGATTGCTCCATTCCACAGTGTCCCCGTCAGGCGCATTCGCCAGCGCCTCACGTCCGGCCTCACGCATGAGATCCCAGTCTTTATCAGTAAAGTGACTGACCGGGGAGTGTCTTAAGAAACTCCAGTCCATCGCCACAATCGGCGCGCTAACCAAAAGACCGAGGGCGACCAACAGTATTTTTGCGCACATCTGAATCGCTCCGTTGTTGTTGGGCAATCGGGAGATCGGAGAAACAGTATAGGTCATACCTTCATCTAGCCACATCGTGCCTATGCCGCCTATAGTTTTGCAAGAGGCCCGGCTGTGCTCACTACACCGCAAGGCGCTGACTCGTCGGAGTGGTCGGCTAACACCGAGCCCTGCTCAGGCTGCTAACGGCGGCCAGCCTGGATGGGGGTATATTGTGCGAGAAGTGTCCTGTGGCAAACGTTTAGTCGAATTATTGGAATATGATTGCGAGGCGGCTGTATGAGTTTCTTGATAAGACAACATTGGAAGGATGCTATTTTCGAGACGGATATCTCCCAACACAGCAAGCTTGGACGAACAGCTGTTTTCAGTATCCGCTTGGCATACAAAATAGTTCAGAAATTTCAAGACAATGAGCTTCATATTCAGTCAACAAGCCTGGCGTATACAACGTTGCTCTCCCTCGTCCCCCTCTTAGCCGTGGCGTTTTCGGTGCTCAAGGGCTTTGGCGTCCAAAATCAACTGGAGCCCATGCTCATGCAGTCGTTAGAGCCTCTAGGAGAGAAAGGCGTAGAGCTCGGTGAGAGAATCTTGAATTTCGTAAATAATCTGAATTTCACTGTCTTGGGTTTCACCGGCATCGCATTACTCTTTTGGACCGTCATCTCGCTGCTTCAGAAAGTAGAGGAGGCGTTTAACACCATATGGGGCGTCCCTTCCATTCGCAGTTGGAGCCGTCGCTTCAGCGACTATCTCAGCGTGACCTTGGTAGGGCCGGTATTCATGATTACCGCTCTCAGTCTGACCGCTGTGGTTCTGGACAACGAGACCGTCCAATGGGTAGCAAGCATTGAACCCTTTGGCTGGATCGTATTGGGTCTCGGTCGATTGATGCCCTATCTGCTGGTCTGCGCAGCGTTTTCTTTTGTATACGCTTTTCTCACTAACGTCCACGTGCGTCTGACGCCTGCCCTGGCAGGGGGCGTTTTTGCCAGCGTGGCCTGGTACGGCATCGGTCGCCTTTTTGCCAGCTTTGTGGCGAGCTCCTCCAAGTATTCAGCGATCTACTCGGGCTTCGCCGCAGCTATCCTGTTCATTATTTGGCTAAACGTAGGCTGGCTGATCATCTTGGTTGGAGCGCACATCAGTCGCTATTGGCAGAATCCTGAGCTACTGCGGCGCGTGGACACTAATGCCGATTATGATGAAGATGGCCATCGCGAAGCACTGGCCTTGGAAGTCATGACCTTAATCGGGCGCGCCTATTATTTCAACCAGCCCAGTTGGACGCTGGAAGCGTTAGCAGCGCGAGGCTACGGTCATTCGCCCGAACAGCTCGAGGATCTCATGCAATCGTTGCACGACAAGCGTTTCATCGTGGCCACGCAAGAAGATCCAGCAACTTATGTTCCAGCGCAGGCCATCGAAAGAATATTCCTCCATGACATTACGGCGGCAGCGGGAGCTCGAAAGCAGGCGGCCATTCGACTTCCAGCGGTACAAAAAGTCATTGATCAAATGAATACCGCTATTTCCGATAGCTTGGAGGGACACACGCTGAAAGAGCTGGTGTTGGCGGATAACCAGCATCCCGAACCGATAAATTCCCGTGCTGAAGCGTCGAGTTGATACATTACTTTCACAAACAAAATCATCCTTAGAGGGTGTTTTAAAAAAATATTGCGAGCGCCGGAGCCGCAAGCCGCAGCATGTTGGCGACAAAATTGTCTGGAACGATTTTGAACAGCGCCAAGCTGGCCCCGAAGAGGCGAGCCCCAGGGACGGGGTGGGTAACAACCGAAGTGTACAGGAAAGTGCATGAGAGGTTAGTAACTCATCGCCCGCGCGCTACCTATCCTGCCGATGATCCTCCTCGGCTAGCTTCCTTAAGTACCTGACAAGTCGCTCTCGACATGCCGGTTTGCTAAAAGCTTCGATATGACCACCGCCAGGCACCATCCACAGTTCCTTCGGCTGCAGGGCCGCTCGATAGAGACAATAAGCATGCGCTGGCGGTATAATAGGGTCGGCGTTACCGTGAATGATAACCAATGGTATGGGGCTGACATTTGCCACCGCCTTGACAGCATCATAGGCACCAGAGACGGTTGCATAAGGAATCCATTGCAACGGCCAGGTTAGCCACAATTCAGCAAGCTTTTCTCGAGCAATCTGGGGGTAACTTGCGAAAGCGCCCTCTACGATGAGCGCCTTGATTTTGTGCCGGTAGGGACTATTGGCCACCATCCGAATCGCGACAGCGCCACCAAGGCTCTGACCGAAAACGACAAGCGCTTTCGAGTCGGCATCCATCTTCTCCACCAAGTATTGGAGCGCCGCTTCAGCGTCCGCATGAATGCCATCGAATGATGGGCGCCCCTGCGAAGCCCCATAGCCTCGATAATCCAACAAAAAAACATCGAACCGCCTTTCGGTAAGCCAATAGACGCTCGCGATGTGGGTGCTAATGTTTTGCGCATTCCCGTGAAGAAACAGAACCGTTGCCACAGACTCCTCGTGGGCAGGAAGAAACCACCCATGTAGCCGCGTACCATCGCTAGCCTTAAAATAAAAATCTTGATAGGAGACATGCAGCTCCTGCGGTGTCAGGACGTAGTTCTTGTCCGGATGAAAAAACAACCGAGCGCAGCCACTCAGCACGAAAAACGTTATCAATAGCACTAACCGCATTAGAAATAGAAGTACAGGGCAAGACTTCCCTGGGTAAAATCACCGCCAAATTCTCGCTTGCGCGCGATGGTGAACCGCAGCGCGCTCTGGGAATGTAGTTTCACTCGCTGGCTCAGGGCGACCTCATAGCTCGAACGGCGATCCGCCGTGACATACCAATGCGAGTAGCCGGAAAGCTCGATACGCCATCGCGCCGAGAGGTCCCCCAGTAGTCCAAGTCGCGGACCTACCCCAAGCGTAACGCCGTGGTCGAAGCGGCTACTGATGGGCAAAGCAGATTCGGCAAATAAATAACCCAATGTCTCGCCGAACAGCTCATAGGTCAAGCCTATCCCGCCGCTTAGCTGTGGCACCAATGGTCTATCGCTTTCGTCGAAATGCCGGCGCGTCAGCTCTGCTGCAGCCTTCCACGAAAAAGGTTTCAACAGTCGACTTCGCGGCACGAGGGACACCAGATCCACGAACCGAATGCTTTGCAGATCCAGCTCCGAATCATCGAAGTAATAACGCAAGGCGGTGCTGAGAACATCGATTTGCGCCCCGCGGGTGTATCCCCCCTGCGGATCGAGCAAATCGTGATATCCCGGACGCAAGGTGAGCTCGGCAAAACCATCGTCGTCATCAAACCCAATACCAACGCCAACCCGAGCGCTTTTATGCCCCTCATCCGGACGAACAGCAGGCACGGGCGTCACCGGCTTCTGATCCGGCACCGCGATCTGGCTTCGTGCCTGAAGAAGTTTGAGGTAACCGGGATCCGTCGCCTTGGCCTTACCGTCGTCGCCGTCTTGGCGATACGCCAGGTGCTCCATGGCAAGTTCCAGTACGCGCGCTTGTTCCGCTGGCGGGAGTCGCGGCAGTGGCCCCGCATCCAGTTCCACCTCACCAATAGCGAGCCGTTTAGCAAGCCTCACTGACTGAGCACTCAGGGTGCACTCCCGTTGTCTGAGAACCGTACTGCGAGCAGGCCGGAAATGAACCTCCGCCAGCAGTCCGGCCTTGTCGGTGACGGCGCGAATGGTATCCGCCGGAATCGCCCACCACTCAAACGCGTCGGTGAGTGTCAGTCCTGGCCGAGCGACCTCGAGCAGGGAAAGCAGGTGATAGGAGCAGTTCTCATCGAGGAAGTAATAATCGAAGTAGGCTGAGCGCATCTCCCAGAGATGTGCCAATAACCGATCGATCTCTTCGCGCTCCAGGTTCAATGTATATTCCCAAATATCCCGGTTCTCGATATCGCTGTACTGCTTGACGCTGATGTAGTATGGCGCCACGGAAAAGCGGCCGGGGTACCCGCCAAAAAGCCCTTTAAAGGCAAAGGGTATGCCTCGTTCCTGCTCTGTGTCGGCGGCATAGTTGATGGCATAGGCAAGCAGTCTGAGGTGCTTTGCTTGTCCTTTGGGATCCACCCGAAACAGCGTATGACCGAACATCGAAGCTGGGTTGTTCAGATAAGCCGCCGAAAAAACCAGCGTCAGCTGCCCAGCATTTAGCTCATCCATCCAGGCATGAAACCCATCACAGGACTGCTCCGGAAGACGGGCCGTGTCAAAGGTAAGCTCCTGCTTTAGCCATCGATAGCGAGCAATGAACCGGCATTGAGGATGTTCGTCCTTTGCCTGTTGGCTTGTCTGGGAAAAAAAACTGACCAAGGTGGCATTCAGTTCCGCTTCCGGATCATGCTTACCCGCGGGAGAATTGAAAAAGCCCTCAGCGTCGACCTGACTCTCAACACCGCCGGACAGGAGACGCGGCTTATAATGGAGTAATGCATGCCACTCGGGACGATCTGCCAACCGATGCGCTCTCGCTCTCTGGCTTAGCTCCTGCGCATAGCCATCAGGCTTTCCCCAACATGTCGCCGAAACGGATAGCAGCACCGCGCAACTCACAAGGATGGTTAACCCATTTCTGCATAAAAAGCGCGGGGCCAAGAACATTTGGAAGATTCTAAGCCGCGCCGTCAGGGAATAGAAAAGGGTACTTTGTGCCCGTCTCTCCCATCGGGCTACCGGCTACGCTGGAGGGGAGATCGAGCCGCGAGCGGGTGAGAGAAACAAAACGTGCTGCCGCTGAATGCACCCGCGCTTCAAGCCAGGATCCCGCTGCCGCTTTGCAGAGCAAAGACCACAGCGGCGAGCAACTGGCGTAGATAAGGAAATACCTGGGCTACGGCCCTCGGCTGCCGACGGCAGCCGAGGGATATTTCGCGGCTTCTTGGTTTGGTCCGGCGGTGCTTAGGATGCTCCGTCGCGCGGCGCGCCCATTGCCTGGTCGAGCTTCGCCAGCAGTTCCTCGGGGGTGATCTGGTCCGAGTTGAACAACGTCGGGAAACTTTCTTTGGTCAATACGAAAAACGCCGGCTGCTCGCTCGCCGGAATACCCATGAGCGAAGCAAGAGAGGTGAGATACTCGCCTCCGCCACGGGCCATATCTTCGCGAATGCGGTCAAAATTGACGGCGGTGAAGGCATAGACTTTCTGATCTCGGGCACTCGACGATTGGCCGGGACTCGTGCTCGAGGTGAACTTAAGCGAAGCATTGACCGTGTTGCCAACGGTTTCCGTCGTGCTCTCAGTCAATGCGCACGACGATAGCAGCCACGTCAAGCCCAATAGCGCCATAATATGAAAAACCAATCCCCCACGTCTGTCCATCTTGGTCTCCTCGTTACAATACGATAGCGTACAATTCTGTTAGCGTTGCGCCTCCCCAAAGAGGAAGCATAAACGAGCCTGTCAATAGGGGTCAACAAATGGACAACGCAATCCTCAAACCGCCAGCGACGGGTCGCGCAACACCGCCAGAGTAAGCCTCGTCGTTTTTGTCCAGCCTCCGAATTACCCGGCCAAAACGATGACCATGGCCGAATGACCCTTTGTCTACCGCGACTCTGCTTTGTCCTCCAGCGGATGCTGGAGCTTACGCAATAACTGTCTCGCCTTATTGATCAATCCGGGCGGTTTGGGAGATTCTGCCCCTCCTTCCCATCGCGCCATTGCGGCTTCGCATCCATTGGTCTCGCCAGTACCAACATCCGTTAACAGATACAGCAGTGCCGACGGCAACGCCACACCGACGGCGATGGTTCCAAGCACCAGCAGAGTGTCGTGGCTACCGAGGGACGCATGCATATTCCCAAGCGTACCCGTAATTTCCACCGGTGTGCCAAGATTGAGCACCGTGAGCCCCTTCGGCGCCGGCTGTAACACCGCTCTGATCTCTTCGTTGTCAAGATCGGTCGCCTCTTCGCCGGCGATAGTGACGTCGGCCGTGTCCACGAGCATCTGCCCGCGCATCACACCGTTGCTCACGATGTGACGCGACACAATGCAGTTGACCCGAGTGCTCTTGCCCGCGCCTTGCAGCTCTGCCGGTACCAACAGCCTCCAGGCGCCGCCCCCCCAGAGCGCAAGATAGCGATTGGGGATGCGCCCTACCCCTCCAGTCAGCGTCACCTGGCCCTCGGCATGGCTAAGCACTTCGCGCAACGTTGCGCCACGCCCGGAGAGCGCCATCTCGATTTCCGCCGATCCCTCTACCCCTTTAACCACCTTGAGATCGTCAAGCAACCGACCGTAGTCGAGCTTCGGCACCTTCACCCAGGCATCCAGCAAAGGTGCGGAGGCGAAGTCCTGAAGGCGAAGGCTCGCAATCAACTGTGTACCCGAGAGGCTGGCGATGAGCGGATACAACGTCAGCCGATCATCATCCAGCTGCGCGGTTAGAGAGAGCGCGCCGAGGGTCCTGCCCCGGAACTTCAGACGCTCAAAATCGAGCTGGATCGCCAACTCCATCGGCGCAAGCGTTGTGACCGGCAGTGTGAAATCCGGAATGACCCGCCCACTGGGCACATTGTCTAACGGTTTTTGGTCCGATGCTTCTAGACTCGCCGGTATTAGATCGTCCAGAACGATGCCCTCGCCATTCAGATTCGCTTCGAGTCTTGGGAGCGGCTCATCTGCGCGCCAGGTAAGCTCACCACGAACGCGGTTATCGCCAAGCTGAAGGGATGCTCTGGAGAGCTTGGCAACCTTGCCCTCGACTCGGAGCTGGCCTTTTACTTGGAAGGGCCCCTGAGAGGACGGAGACCAGTCCAAATACGGCTTGAGCGCAGCAAATGACTTGCCGGCGAAATCCACGTCAAGCCGCAAGTCGCGAGCGCCTAAAGGATCAATGATCGCCCCCTTCAGCGTGAGTCGCATCTCCTGGGCTTGCGCCTCAAGCCGCACGGGCCATGCTGCCCGCTCTGCGAGCAAATGCGCCACCGTGGCTATTTCCAGATCAAGGTCGACCGGGATCTGAGCGTAGCGGGTATCGGCTTTCAGGCGAACAGGACCGCCGTCCTTGGACGATATCCTGACTTGGTGCATTGTCACTCTTGCTGGCTCCGCCTCGGTCGAAGCCGAAAACTGCAAGTCGGCAGAACCTATACTCAGGTCAATGCTCCCTTGCCCCAGTAGCTGGCGAAGGCTGCGTCCGGAGCCGCGCATTCGCAGGGCGATATGCTGCGCTTTGCCCGCGATCGGCGGTCCGTGGAAAACGCCCGCTACGATCCGGCCGAACGCCAGCGTATCGGTTTCTGCATCGATTTCGACCTCAAGCCGATCCTTTCGCACCCGCAGTGTGGCCGACGCCCGCAGGGCAACATCGCCCACCGTCATTCGCCGCGAGCTCACCTCGAGCCGCCCCTGGGCAAGTCGCATCAGCAGACGGACATTGCGCAGCACCGGAACCGAAGGGTAAACGAGCTCATCAATGTCAAGGTCAAGGTCAAGCTCCAACCCACTCAGATCTGGCAACGGAAGCAGTTTGTCGAATTCTGAGCCACTGCCTCCCTCCACCTTTTGCTCGCCTGCCGGAAAGATGAACAATCGGTCAACGGCGATCGAATCAGCAGACAGCCGACCGGACAGGCGCGGCGTCGCTTTGAGATCTAGACGCAGCTCACCGGCTACCAACCCTTCCCCCACTTCCGCGTAAAGATTATCCAGGCAGTATCGCCCCCCCTTGTCCGACAAGGTGCCCCTTAGTTGGAACGGTCCGAAGGCTGGCAAATCCTTGCCCAAAGCCGTTTCCAGGGCCACCATTTCCTGTCCCGCCAGATCCAGAGCCAGGTTCCACCCTCGCGGTAAATCAGGTCTGGTGAGAGTGCCCTTGATAGCGAGCGATGTCGTACCCAGCACGACCTCGGCCTCAATGGGCCAGGCTGCGGAAGGCGCCACCAGCTCAGCCAATCGTCCGCCACGCAAGGTCAGTGCTACCGGCAGGTTCTGATACTGGCCACTCGCCTCCATCCGGACCGGCATCTTTTGACTCAAAACAACGGTGGCTGAGCCGACAACGGTTTGATAGCGCTTGCCGTTCGGCGAACGGTAGCCGACGTTGCTGCGCTCAATAGCCAGTGATGCAATTTCCGGTAAGATCGACTCAGCATCCCCATCTCGCTGGGCTGCTATTCCAAAGGTCCAGTTGTCCCTTCCATTCGCAGCTCGCTCGAAAAGCACATCGGCGCCTTTGAGAAGGATCCCCACAATCTCCAATTTCCCTTTGAGCAGTGGTAGCAGGGCAAACTGGATAGCCAGCGCCTCGGCTTTGGCAAAATTTGCTCGCGATGCCCAGTCAGGATTCGCAATGTGAACGCCACTCACATTCACGGTTGGCAACAGGGACAGATCCACAGTGAGCGCACCGTCGAAGGTGACTTCCCGTGCAACTGCCGTGCTCACCATCGACTCAAGGCGCATTCGATAGGCAGTCAAATCCAAGGAGCGGACCAACACCAATATGAGCACAAAAAGAATCAGTGCCGCGCCGACTGACCAACTCGCCAAGCGCAGCAATCGGGTTCCACCCCTCCTCTTCTTCACGTGATTCGCAACATTTCCATTAATCAACTTGCGCGGTGACGAGCATGCCATCTCGAGTTAGCGCGCGTGTCGCCGTAGCTGCGCCACTATTCATGGCAGCCGAGGCTCAAATAATGAGACTATCCGCCGTGATTGCGTCAAAAGCTGTATAATGCGCTCATGAGCAGTTTCAAACAAAAGATGACCGGACAAAAAGCGACGCCGTAACGATAACAGTCACGAACCCTCACCAAAACGTAAGGTTGCAGGTTTTTTTGAATTGACATGCGTTCCTTGTGTGTATTGGTCGTGTTGATACTGAACTTGAAAATCTTGTGCACCTGACCCGGCAACCAAAGCATGAATTTTTGCACCGTTACGCCTCGATTCCGATAGCGCTATCACTCACCATACTGATTGCCGGGTGCGGCCAGACGCCTCAGCAAACCACCGCGACCAAAGATCCAGTACCCATCACGGCAGTCACGGTCACGCCGAGTGACGTACCCGTAACGTTCGAATTTGTCGGCAAGACGGAAAGCTCGCGGCGAGTCGAGATTCGCTCCCGCATCGAAGGTTTTCTGGAAAAGCAGTTATACAAGGAGGGCAGCCTGGTTTCAGAAGGGCAAGTCCTCTTTCAAATGGATCGCAAGCCCTTCGAGGCCCAGCTTCAGGCCGATCGCGCCGCTCTCGCTCAACAACAAGCCCGACTCGTCACCGCGACTGCCAACCTCAAGCGGGTCAAGCCCCTCGCGGAGCAAAACGCGGTGGCTCGAAAGGACCTAGATGATGCCGAAGGGATGTATCGAACGGCGGCGGCCAGCGTGGAGGAGGCCAAGGCGAAAGTCGTTCAATCGGAGCTCAACCTCGGCTACACCACCCTCAAATCTCCCGTTACCGGCCTTTCGAGCTTCGCCACACAGCGAGAAGGAGCCTACATCGGCTTAGGCTCGGGCAGCCTGCTCACCTATGTCGCTCAGCTGGACCCGATGTGGATTGAGTTCAGTGTCTCGGAGAATCAGTTACTGCGCTCACGGGAGCAGCAACGCCGCAATTTGCTGCGGGAGCCGGAGGGTGATTTCGAAGTTGAGGTGGTGCTCGCCGATGGCAGCGTCTATCCGCACACGGGTCAGATTACCTTTGCCGATGCCTCGTTCAGCGAAGAGACCGGCACGTTCCTCATTCGCGCCGAGATCGCCAACCCCGATAAGACGCTTCGGCCCGGCCAATTCGTTCGAGCACTGCTGAAAGGGGCCGTACGGCCAAACGGTATCCTGGTCCCCCAACGTGCCGTGCAGCAGGGGGCAAAAGGGAGCTTCGTCTGGGTGGTGAACAAGGAGAGCCGCGCCGAGTTACGTCCCATCAACGTGAGCGACTGGTATGGCGACGAGTGGTTCGTGGACCAAGGATTGCTAGGAGGCGAAACCGTGGTGGTCGATGGCGCAATGAAGCTTCAAGCCGGCGTGCCGCTCGAGGTGAGCGAGCCTTCGGAAACCGGCGATAATCAACCGGCCTCGCCCTAGCCGCGCGCCAACATGATCTCTCATTTCTGCATTCGTCGGCCCATTTTCGCCGCGGTGCTGTCCATCGTTGTGGTCATCGCCGGATTGGTGTCGATGACCGGACTGCCCATCACCCAATATCCCGAAATCACGCCGGTTCAGGTTACTGTTAACGCCAGCTACCCCGGCGCCGACGCAGAAACCGTAGCCAACAGCGTCGCCGCACCCATCGAAACGCAGATCAACGGCGTCGACAACATGATCTACATGCAGTCGACCAGCTCGGCAACCGGCGAGATGAGTCTCACCGTGTTCTTTACCATCGACACCGATCCAGACACCGCCGAGGTCCAGGTCAATAACCGAGTGAATTTGGCGCTGCCGGAGCTGCCCGAGGTGGTGCGCAACACTGGCGTCAAGGTACAGAAGCGCTCCGCGAGCTTTATGATGTTGATCGGCATCTCTTCACCGGACGGGCGCTACGACCAAAAGTACGTCGGCAACTATGCCAACCTGTACGTGCTCGACGCCATTAAGCGCGTGAAGGGGGCAAACCAGGCGCAGATCATGGGACTGCCCGATCTCGCCATGCGCATTTGGCTGCAGCCGGACCGTATGGCGAGCTTGCAGATCACACCGAGCGATATCCAGACCGCCGTCAGCCAGCAGAACCAACAGTTTGGCGCCGGGCGCATCGGTCAGTCGCCCACGAATCAGCCGGTTGATATGACTTTCCCAGTGGTGACCGAAGGCCGATTTTCGGAGCCAAGGGAGTTCGAGGACATCATTTTACGGGCCGATCCCAAAGGGACGGCCATCGTGCGCCTCAAGGACATCGGCACCGCAGAGGAAGGGCAGAAGCAATACCTGCTGCGCTCGACCCTAAACGCCAGCCCCGCCACCTTTATCGCCGTCTACCAGCAAGCCGGCTCGAATGCGCTGGAGGTCTCTAAGAATATCCGAGCTCTCATGGAAGAGCTGAAAACGAGCTTCCCGGAGGGTATCGACTATACCGTTTCGCTGGATACCACCCAATTCGTGCAAGCGTCCATCGATGAGGTTATCGAGACGCTCATCATTGCCATCATCCTGGTGGTGCTCGTCACCTACCTGTTCCTGCAACGGGTGAGCGCGACGCTGATCCCCACGATTGCCATCTTCGTCTCGGTTATCGGCACCTTCATCGGTATGCAGGCGTTGGGCTTTTCCGTGAACCTGCTCACCCTCTTCGGGCTGGTGCTCGCCATTGGGATCGTCTGCGATGACGCCATCGTCGTGGTCGAAAATGTCGAGCGCAATATCGAGAGCCAAGGCCTGTCGCCCCGGGAGGCCACATTCCAGGCGATGGACGAGGTCACCGGTCCGGTGATCGCCACCTCGCTGGTTTTGGTGGCAGTCTTTGTGCCCGTAGCCTTTCTCGGCGGCACGACCGGCGTCCTCTACCAGCAGTTTGCCATCACCATTGCCATCTCGGTGGCCATCTCCAGCTTCGTCGCCCTCACCCTCACGCCAGCGCTCGCCGCGTTGCTGCTCAAGCCGAGCACGGGTGCGCCCAAAGGATTATTTCGCTGGTTCAACCATGGCTTAGATCGGCTGACGGGCGGTTACGCAGGCGGTGTGAGCCTCACCATGAAGCGTGTCGGCGTCGCCTTCGTGGCGCTCGGCGCCATGCTCTATGCCACCTTCACGCTGTTCAACACCGTTCCCGGAAGCTTCTTGCCCCCGGAAGACCAAGGCTATGTTCTGGCTGCCGTGATGTTACCGGATGGCGCGAGCCTCGATCGCACCGAAGCCCTGACGCAGCGGGTCGCGAATATCTTCGCCGAACATCCCGCCGTGCAAAATTATTCAGCGCTCTCCGGATACAGTCTGATCGACAGTCAGTTCAAGACCAACGCGGGCACTGTCTTCATTGCCCTCAAGGATTTCGAGGAGCGCACCGAAGAATCACTCTCGGCGCCAGGTCTGCTTCAGTCGGTCGCCCCCAGGCTGCAGGCAATTAAAGAAGGCATTGCCATTCCCATCAATCCTCCCTCTATCCCGGGTCTGGGTACCCAAGGCGGGTTTGAGTTTTGGCTGCAAAACCGCGGTCAGGGAGGCATTGCTCAGCTCGAGGCACAGACGCGAAAGCTCATCGAGGCAGCCGCCGAACGTGCGCAGCTCACAAGCCTTAGCACCACCATCACCTCCGCTTCGCGTCAGCTACGTGCGAACGTCGATCGTACCAAAGCGGAAACGCTTGGCGTTCCGGTGCCGGACGTCTATAACGCACTACAAACCCTTTTCGGCTCTCTCTATGTGAGTCAATACAACAAGTATGGCCGCGTCTGGCAGGTGATCCTGCAGGCGGAACCGGAATTTCGCAGCACGCCCGCAGACATTCAGAACATCTTTGTACGCCAGCGCGAGGGCGAGATGGTCCCCCTATCTGCGCTGGTGGATGCACGCTACATCACCGGGCCCGATCTAGTGTCTCGCTTCAATGGCTTCATGGCCGCCAAGATCACCGGTGACGCCGCCGCCGGCTACAGTTCGGGGCAGGCAATCAGCATCATGGAGGAGGTATCCGGTGAAGTGCTGCCCGATGGCTACACCTATGCCTGGTCAGGCCAAGCGTTCGAGGAAAAGCAAGCAGGTGGCACTTCGGCAGTAATTTTTGCTTTCGCTCTGGTGATGGTATTTCTCATACTCGCCGCACAGTACGAGCAGTGGTCGCTGCCGGTTGCCGTGGTTACGGCCGTGCCCTTTGGTATCTTCGGAGCGCTCGTGGCCGTCTGGCTTCGGGGCATGGAGAACGATGTCTATTTCCAGATCGGCCTAGTCACCTTAATCGGCCTCTCTACGAAGAACGCGATCCTCATCGTCGAATTCGCCGAGCTCAAAAACAAGGAGGGTCTGTCGCCTTTTGATGCGGCCCTCGAGGCAGCCAGACTGCGGCTGCGACCCATTTTGATGACCTCGCTCTCGTTTATCCTCGGCGCCATGCCGTTGGTACTGGCCAGCGGTGCCGGTGCCAACGCGCGACACTCGATCGGCACGGGTATCATCGGTGGCATGGTGGGCGCCACCACATTGGCGTTATTTTTCGTGCCCCTGTTCTACTACCTGATTCGCGCAGGTTCACAACGGTTCGCCGCCAAGCGAAAAGCGTCACCGGAGACAATCGAGAGCACAGCGGCCGTGAGTGGTGCGGTAAAGGATGCTTAAGGAGCCGTTGCTAAAAGGTTTTTTACAGGATGTTTTAAAACTCCGGCGAGCACCGGCAGAGCGCCGCCTAACTACGGTATGGGGAGGCGCAGCAGGTTTATTCGCAGCTTCTCAGCGGTCTACTAAGCTTACGCGCCTCTCGCACCTAATGAGTATCTTCTTTTCCGGCTCATCCACCACGTATCCGGCGAGCTCCATCAAATGATTTTGAACCTCACCTGCAATCTGCAGACGAAAATTATCCGTCTTACCAAACACCGTGCGGTGATCCCCGGTATGGCTTGCGAGCTTCACAGCCGCTGCTAAGCGGTTGTTAATTAGCGTGTAGCTACCGGCAAAATAGTTTTCGCTGTTGCCACCGAGGACTTGGCCTGCGACGAGCACAATCACGCCGCTTGCGATCTCGGGAGTGTTGGAGAGTGCCTCGTATGACCATAATCCTTCCACTGACATACTGAATCCTCCTCGGCAACCCTTCCTGCTCTGCGGGCTACATGCTAGCATCGAAAGCTACGATGTATCCCCCCTCGCAACTCAAGTGGACAAACGCTAAGGGCGACACCTAAAGAATGCGCTTTCGCGAGGACGCATCCAAACCGCCTGGTGTAAAATCCCCCTGATCAGGATGGCCAATCTCTAGATTCCGGGCATTTCTTGACACCCGATGGCCCCCGCACACAGCGTCATTTGTGGAGAAGGATTTTGCCTGATCGCCGACGTCTGGCAAGCAGGTGTCCGAGTATATCAACAACATGTGAAGACACATCTCACCATGCGCTCCCGGTGCTTCACACCGCATGGTTACAGCACACTCTGCGATGAGCAGATCCTGACATGATCATCGTCTTACACCCGGAATTCTTGCGATGAATATCGACGCTGTTGACTGGATTTCTGTATCGGCTTGGAATTTTCCCTATCAAAAATGCCATCAACTATAATTTCGGGAGAATACCTTGAAAAAAAAGAGACTGCTCAAGCGACATCCCGTCATCTTTGGTGAGGTGCTGTTCGATCACTTCCCTGATGGCAGTGCGGTATTGGGCGGTGCGCCCTTTAATGTTGCCTGGCACTTGCAGGGTTTCGGGCAAGCACCGCTGTTTATCAGCCGGGTTGGTGACGATGAGTCAGGGCACCGAGTAAAGCGCGCGATGCAGGACTGGGGTCTTGATACCAGCGGCATTCAGACCGATACACAACATCCAACGGGAACAGTGGAGATTAAATTTGAGGGGGCTCAACATAGCTTCCATATCCTTCCCAACCAGGCTTACGATCATATTGATGCCGGATTAACTCAGAAGGCGATCGGTGCAACTGTACCTGCCCTCCTTTATCACGGCACCCTCATTGCTCGCACTCAAGTCGTGCGTCAAGTCCTCGATGATTTGGTAACAGTCACTAAGACACCGGTATTTGTAGACATCAACCTTCGCGACCCATGGTGGCACGAAGACGACCTTACACAACTGCTGGACCGTGCACGTTGGGTGAAGGTCAACGATGAAGAGCTGGGTCTCGTCGCCAAAAGACTTGGCCTTAGAACGAAGAGCATCGAAAATGCAGCGAGAAGCATTCAGGCCAATTATCAGCTCGATAGCTTAATTGTTACCCTTGGCGAGCGAGGCGCAATGGCCCTGGACTCGTCTCGAGATCTGGTTCGTGTCGAGCCGGATCAGGAGATCGAGGTAGTCGATACGGTGGGTGCGGGCGACGCCTTCGCCTCCGTGGTGCTGCTCGGCTTGCTAGAAGGATGGACAACCTCGCTTACCCTAAAAAGAGCCCAGCGTTTCGCTAGCCGGATCTGCGCCCAGCGCGGTGCAACCAGCACTGACGCTGAAATGTACCATGAGCTAATGCGTAGGTGGACCACAGACAACGGCAGCACTCAAAGTGAGTATTGAAAACGCGCTATCTCGGTCGCTGCTTCCTTGTGAAATTGTTCCAGAAATGTCGCGAGCACTAGCAGCGCAAGGTGGGCGGCGGCCAGCACCCTCATGTGGGTGGAAGTGCAAGCGAATAGCTCACCCCTGCGGGACTAGATTGTTGCTGTTCAAAATCCCTCCCAGCTATTTGCCGCTGGTGAGATCAGAAAGCGTTCTCCGAAGAACTTCCGCAGAATGCCGCAGTGCCGCTAGCTCTTCTGCCTGAAGTGCCGGAAGGGCGCGATAGCCGACGCCGTTTATACCGACTGCCGTGGGAATACTGAGACAGACATCCTTAATGCCGTATTCGCCACGCAACCTCACACTTACCGGTAATAGGCTATTTTGGTCATCTTGAATCGTACGCAGAAGGTGAGCAATGACGAGACCGATAGCCCAGTTCGTATAGCCCTTACGGTCGATGATCTGGTAAGCGGCATGGCGCACCTTTTGAAAGATTTCGGCCATGGCGTCTCGATCGAAAGGCTTGCCGAGAACGGCATTGTCGAGCAATTGCACGCCGGCAATGTTGGCTGTGCTCCACACGGGCACTTCCGAATCTCCATGTTCCCCAATGATGAAGGCGTGAACAGAACGCGGATCCACATTGTAATATTCAGCCAACAAGGACCGGAAGCGCGTGGTATCTAACATCGTTCCCGTACCAATGATCAAGTCGCCTGAGCGATTGCTGTACTCCTGCATGAGATAAGTCAGAATATCCACCGGGTTAGTCGCAATCAGCAGAATAGCATCCGGTGCATAACGATCCAGCTGCGCCGCTAACTCTCGAAAAATCTCTGCGTTACGGCTAAGCAATTGAAGCCGGGATTCACCCGGTTTTTGCCCCACCCCTGCAGAGATGACGATCACCTGGGCTTCAACCAAATCGGCGAAGCTTCCAGCACGCACACGTCGACGACCTACATACCCCTGACCATGCATGAGGTCCATGGCCTCCCCTTCGGCCCGCTTTGTGTCTGCATCAATGAAAATGAGCTCATTGACCGCGCGTTGCTGGAACATCGCATAGGCCGCTGCCATTCCCACTTGCCCAGTACCAACAACGCCAACAGTATGTCGCTTCAACGTGTTCATAGAATTGTGCTCAACCTAGAGCCGCTCGCTATGCGCGACGCGACAAGCCCCGCCCGACGGCATGCCGAGCTTCCAACACGTGCCATGCGATCAAGCCCGGAACCCCCAACATTAGCTCCCTCACGCGCTTGGCTAGGGATAAGCTAAGACCAGTCTCGGGTGAGAGACCCACCAATGGAGCGATCACGTAGAGTGCCAACCAAACTTCTCCGGCACCTAGTATCCATCCCATTAGATGGAACAAACAAGCCCCCCAGAAGGCGCTCTGGCGTTGATACAGCGTGCTCACCTTGTGATCGAGGGCAGCGGCACTCCCACTCAGCGACAACCACCCTCGTTGACTATCAACGCGTTCTAAGACACGGGCGAGATAAAAGAATAATCCAACCCGTTGCGCAACATAAAACCCTAGAATCAAAAAAGCCACCACCCCGAGACCCATCAGAAGTTCTCAAGTTGCGGCGCCGCTGATTCACTAACACTAACAGGTGGCCATCCGCCCCCTAAGGCTTTGTAAAGAGTGATTATATCGAACAGTATCTGCTGGTGGTTTTGTAACAGCTCCAGAGATCCACCTAGCAGTGACCGCTCGACTTCGAACACCTCCAGTTGCGTCACCATCCCGGACTCTAGGCGCGTGCGCACCAGGTTTGCGACGGCCTCCAAATATTTTACCCGTTCTTGTATTTCACGCCGTTGTTCACGGTGATTATGCAAATTTACAAGCGCGTTTTCCACTTCCTGAAACGCATTGATAACGGTTAGTCGATATGTGTTTTCCGCTACTTTCTCTTGTGCCTCGGTCACATCGATGGTGGCTTGTACATTGGGATCAAAAATGGGAATGTTTATGGATGGTCCGATACCAAATGTCCAAAACTTGACAGCTGTTGACAACAGATTACTGACCCCGCCGGTTCCCGTTAATGATATTGACGGTAGTTTCGCTAACCTTGCCTTACCTACTAATTGGTGGAGGGCTAACAGATTATATTCTGCTGCAATAATATCCGGCCTCCGCGAGAGAAGGTCGGACGGTATACCCGCTGGTACATCGGGTATCATGACAGTGTCTTGTAAATCTGCCGAAGATACATGGAAATCGCCAGAAGGAATGCCCAACAATGTGGCCAATTCATTTTGTGTAATGGAGCGCCGCCGGCTCAATTCCAGCAATTGAGTCTGTAACAAGCTAATTTCCGCTTTTTGTGCTATCACCTCCGCCCGCAATCTCAGGCCTTGTTGCATTTGCCGTTCAAAAGTTGAGAGTATGGCGCGCGAAGTTTCTAATGCTTTATTTTGATATTCGATCTGCTCGTCAAATTGACGGATGAGAAAGTATTTGTCAGCAACGGACGCCGTGATAAGTAGCCAAGTACCCCGCCAATCGGCTTCAGTTGCGTGGTAGGCTGCTTGTTGCGCTGCAATGCCTTTCTTCAACTTTCCCCAAATGTCCAGTTCCCAGCTCAATGCACCCGCTGACTCAGTAATGGAAAGCGAAGCCGGTGATCCACCGACTTCTCCCGCAATTTGTCTTTGCGCACTACCACCCAGTGTTAACTGAGGTAATTTTGCCGCTTCTCCCCTTTGAATCCCCGCTTTCGCTTCGTCCACCCGCGCCGCCGCAACTTGGATATTTATGTTGTCCGTCAGTGCTTTCTCGACCAAGGAATTTAAATAAGGATCCTGGAACTCTGTCCACCAATCTAAGCGAATAACTTCCGTGCCCTTCGATGGATCGATTGGATTAAGCGACCAACCGGTCTTTGCGGGAGCTTCTGGTCGTTCATACTCAGGACCAGAGATCGTCGAGCATGCGCCAATGAGTAATATCAATGATGCTGCTAGAAGTTTCTTGATCATGCACAATGTTCCTTGTCCACCACAGGGTAATTCTTCAGCTCGAGCGAGCGGTGAATTTTCCGAAAGAAATAGGGGTCTTTCTTTGGTATACCACTCAAGATCTTGGTCCCGGTAGCTCCGCGCATAAGAAACTGTTTTTAAAATGTCGCCGATGCCGGCGGAGCAACGCGTGCGGTGGCGACAAAATCGTCCGCAACGATTTTGAACAGCGGTAAGCTCGCGCCGAAGGGACGGGCCCCAGGGATGGGACGAGTAAACCAGAGTGTACAAGGGAGTACTTGAGGATGTCGAGCCGCCGCCGTATGTCATGCTAGGTGGCCATGGATGGGCTTGTTTGGATCTCGTTTCTCCGGTGGCTCTACTACCGAAGGTGTGGCTTACTCCTAACGGGTATGGGAAAGGGCGGTATTGGTTCCAAGCGCGTTGGAAGCTAAACTCGATGCGTAGGGCGCCCGTGGGCGCCGGGCAGGTGCACGACGGTGGACCTTTGGATTGCTTTGATGGAGATGACGCAGTTGCCATCGGACAAGAGCCGGACGAACCCTGACAAGCTGGAGCAAATCGTCGCCAAGGCCCGGCGCAGCCGGGAACAGCGAGAACAAGATTACCGGGAACAAGCGCTCAAGATGTATCCTTGGATCTGTGGGCGATGCCAGCGCGAGTTTACCCGGGCCAATCTTCATGAGCTCACAGTCCACCACCGCGACCACAATCATGACAACAATCCCCCAGACGGCAGCAATTGGGAGCTGCTGTGCTTGTACTGTCATGACAACGAGCACGCGCGGTATATCGATGCGGCAAGCGGAGGTGGTGGCGGCATACTGTCGGCTAGCGAACCGAAATCGCGCGCTAGCTATAAGCCATTCGCTGATTTAGAAGCCTTGCTGAAAGGCAAAAAGTAGCCGTTGACTTCGCCCTCGGATTGGGGAGTGCCATGCCCGAAAAGCGCAGATATCTGTTCCTGGCCGTAGCAAGGTGGACAGTGCGCAGCCGACGAGCCCTATCCAGGCGAGGAGCGAGCGCCACCCAACGCCGCTATTGGGAGGCGCAGTAGGTTTATTCGGCCATGGTCATCGTTTCGGCCGGGGTAGCAGTCAATGGCCTTGCCTCAAGGGACGTCGTGAATACATCCTTGTAGACTTGAGTCCAGCATCCTTGCTGGACACACCCTTGTGGCAAGGCCATTGACTGCCTACAGATTCCGAGCGCGGTTTTACCCTTTGATGATGATGCTGACGAAACGATGACCATGGCCGTTTATTTACTAGCTCTGACTCCTCCAGTTCGCTCGATAGCGATGATGTCTTCACTCGAGGGGAGCGAATGACCAATCACCCCTATCCACAAGGAATTACCGGCCAAGAAAACCCCTCTCTTCCCTCGCCACCCACGCTGTAGCGCCACTGCGGCACCCGCGCTAATCATCGCCTGCGTCGTCTGTGCATCGTCAGGAAGTAACAGAGGAGATACACCATGGACCAGAGCAAGCCGGCGGTAGACCTCCAGCACTGGAGTTGCGGCGAGGATCGGCTGCGGCGGGCGGTACTTGGCGGCAAACCGAGCGCTCTCGCCTGTCAGCGTGGCAATACCGATAACGTCCACCCGAAGACTACGGGCAAGGCGGCAGGCCGCCCGTGCCAGTGCTTCTTTCTCGGGCAGCGCATCCGCTTCATCCCCTTCCTCATTCACGTTCCGATGCACTAACCGGATCCCCGCTCGTTCCGTATCTTGGGCAATGGCGATCATGGTCCGTACGGCCTGGATCGGGTGCTCGCCGACAGCGGTCTCCTCGGAAAGCATGACGGCGTCACTGCCGTCGAGGATAGCGTTGGCCACATCGGCCACCTCGGCCCGGGTCGGTGAGGGTGAAGAAACCATTGAGAACAGCATCTGGGTGGCCGTAATCACGGGCTTTGCAATCCGATTGCTCATAGCAACGAGCTGCTTTTGCAGTATCGGTACCGCGGTAAATGGCGTTTCGATGCTGAGATCGCCCCGGGCAATCATTAGCCCATCCGCCTCGGCCAAAATCTCATCGATATGTTGCAACGCCGCTTGTGTTTCGATCTTAGCGATGACGGGAATGCTAGCACCATGCACCATAATCTCCCGTTTGGCGGTACGCACGTCCGCCGCGGTGCGCACGAAGGACAAAGCCATGTAATCCACCCCTTGGTCCACACCAAAGCGTAAATCCAGCTTGTCCTTGTCCCGAAGGATGGGAAGCCCCAAAAGCCCGGAGGGACAATTGACGCCTTTGTGGCTGCTCAAACTTCCCCCGTACACAACCTCGCAGTGCACGTCTTGGTCGGTCACCGCCCGGACCTCAAGCTGGATGGAACCGTCGGCCAGCAGCAAAGTGTCACCAGGATTCACCTCATGCGCCAATGGATAAGATACCGAAACCTCCCGCTCATCCCCGTCGACTTCACGACTCGTAAGGGTGAATCGGCGGCCCGGTTGGAGCTCGATTGGACCCTTGGCAAACGTGCCGATGCGCACCTTTGGTCCTGCGAGATCTTGGAGAATGGCGGTAGGTCTCCCCAGCTCTAGGGAAATCCGGCGAATCCGCTCAATGACGGCGCCGTGCTCTTTGTGGCTGCCGTGGGAGAAGTTGAGCCGCGCGACATTCATTCCCGCCTCGAGAAGTGAGCGCAGCTGTGCTTCAGAAGCGGTCGCAGGACCAATGGTGCAAACAACCTTCGTCTTATGGCCGAGTTCCTGGAATGTTTCAGAATTGCTCATAGCTGAAAGTTTTCGCCAGATCATGTGCCACAGGTTAGGCAGCTGCGTGCAGTTCGTACTGCCTATAGGCTTCCGAACCTAATCAACGGCTTAATCTATTCAGCACCACCATGACAAGCGCCATAGTCTTTGAAAGAGCCTCTAAGTGGCAGGGCGCCTCTGTTCCCGCATTTGCATAAGTGACGCTATCATTTGGTAAGCTGCTTTAGAGGCCGTTTTATAAATACCGCGAGTGCTACCGGCGCGTTACGACTCCGGCGCTCGCGACACGATTGAAACAGCCACTAAGTTTCAGTTTGAGACAGTGGCCTCTCATG
>JBAPTW010000061.1:0-9691 GCA_049282355.1 Gammaproteobacteria bacterium
CCCCCGGAGCAGTTGCTGCGGGCGTTGCTGCTACAGATTCTGTTCACGGTCCGCTCAGAACGACTGCTGATGGAGCGTATCGACTACGACCTGCTGTTTCGCTGGTTCGTGGGTCTGGGGATGGACGATCCGGTGTGGAACCACTCGGTGTTTTCGAAGAACCGGGATCGGCTGATGGCCCACGACGTGGATGAGCGGCTGTTCGAGGCCGTCAAGCGCCAGGGGTATGCCAGGCAGCTGTTGTCACGGGATCATTTCACCGTGGATGGCACACTGATTGAAGCCTGTGCGTCGTTGAAGTCGTTCAAGCCGAAGGCGGCGCCGGGAGGCGACGATGACGGCGACAACTTTCACGGCCAGAAGCGCCGTAACGACACGCACGCGTCGACCACCGATCCGGAATCACGACTGTTCCGTAAGGGTTTCGGCAAAGAAGCGAAGCTGAGCTATATGGGCCATCTGCTGACCGAGAACCGCAATGGGTTCATTGTCGGGGCGGTGGTCACGACGGCGGGCACCCGTCAGGAATGGCCGGCGGCGGTGGCGCTGCTCTCGCGCCAAGCGATCCGACCAGGACAAACGGTCGGTGCCGACAAGGCTTACGATGTGGGGCCGTTCGTCGATCCCTGCCGGGAGATGGCCATCACGCCCCACGTGGCGGCGCGGGCCAAAGGCAGTCGCATCGACGGCCGCACGACCCGCCATGACGGTTATGCGGTCAGTCAGCACAAGCGCAAACGCGTGGAACAGCCGTTTGGCTGGATGAAGACCTACGGGTTGCTACGCAAGTTGCGGCACCGCGGCCGAGATAATGTCGATTGTTTGTTCCGATTGACCGCCACCGCCTACAACATCACTCGATTGAAGACGCTAATGGCATGAATCGAGCGAATCGGCAGGAAATCGCCTGGCAACAGGCCCGCAACGGCACTCAAACGCGGCAGGTGTCCGGTGTCGAATGCCCAAACCGCCTGGACGATCAGCGGTCCTTATCGCTCACCATGATCCTCGACAATCGTTTCGGTACCTCAAACATCGACAAAACGGCCCGCGATGGCTGTTTTTCAACAGGCTCCTAGCTCGCTGAGTTTCTCCAAGGTATCGGGGAATTCCCTCACCATCAGAATCAATGCAGCGGCCTGGGCATTGGGCCGCGCCCGCCCTTGCTCCCAGTTTTCCAATGTACGTGTCGATACGCGCAGGCGGCGGGCGAACACGGTGCGCGAGACGTGCATACGTTCGCGCGTGTCGCGGATAAGAGCCGCGTCCACTTCGAGCGGGGGTAGCTCCTCGACCTCATGCGAACGCAGGGTGATTTTTCCCTCGCGCTGCTGCTGCATGGCGTCGACGCCGTCCATCAGTTCATCGAACAACTTGCGCTTTTGTTTCATGGCTTTCGTCTCCTGGCCTCCGACTCAGCCTGGATTGCTTTCTTCAATACCTTCTTCTCTTCGGTCGTCAGGTCGGCGGCTTCATCTTTGTCATAGAGCGTGAAGAACCAAATCTGGTGATCGGCCGACAGGTGATAGTAAACGACTCTCAGTCCGCCTCGCTTGCCTTTGCCGCGACGAGCGTCTTCCCAACGGACCTTGCGAAATCCACTGGTGCCGGGCATCACGTCGCCCATTTCCGGGTTTTCCATCAACGTACGCTGTAGTTCCCGGTAGCTCTCATCGGACAGATAGTCGCCGAGGAGGCGCGTGAACAACGGGGTCTCCAGGAAAACCAGTTTCATAGGGATATTATACGCAAGTTGCGTATAATATCAAGCCGAGGGGTCTGCGATGCGATAGCCCATCGCGCGGTAGCCGCGCTGGCGCTTCTCCCACATCCGGAGTAGTGCAGGATGGGTCGTATCCACGAAATCGATGATCCGAACGTCGGTCTTGGCGGCGTGCTCCCGATGCAAGCGGCCGGCATACTGCTGCAATGTGCCTTTCCAGGACACCGGCATGGCCAGGACTAATGTGTCGAGCGGGGGATGGTCGAAGCCTTCCCCGACGAGGCGCCCGGTCGCGAGCAGGATCCGCGGCGAATCCGGCGGCAGCGCATCGAGTTCGGCGACGAGATCCGTACGCTGCTTTTTCGACATGCGTCCATGCAACACGAAGGGTTCAAGACTGTGTTCCTCAAGCGAGCGCCTGATATGTTCGAGGTGATCGATGCGTTCTGTCAGTATCAGCACCTTGCGATCGGCCTCGACGGCGCGTCGCGCCTCATCGGCAATCGCGGCCGTGCGTTCTTGGTTCTCAGCCAGGGTCCGGAATATGTCCTGAATCCCGGTGTCGTCGGGTATTAGCGTTGGTTGGGAAAGGGTTCGTGGAACGACCTCGAGATTGTGCGGCGCGCTGGTTGGAATTGCCGCGGTATGTCGAATCGGCCCACACTGCATAAAGATGATCGGTTGTTGGCCATCCCTGCGGATCGGTGTTGCGGTGAGCCCGAGGACGTAGCGGGCTTTGGTGGATTTCAGGATCGCGTCGAACGAGACGGCACCGACATGGTGGCACTCGTCCACGATGACTTGGCCGTAGTCTTCGACCAGTGGGTCAACCTCGCCCTTGCGGGAAAGCGATTGCATCACGGCGATGTCGATCTTGCCCGTGGGTTTGCGCTTGCCACCACCGATGGTGCCGACGACCCCCTTTCCAACGGCGAGGAAAGTGTTCAAGCGTTCCTGCCATTGCCTGAGTAGTTCGGTTCGATGCACCAGGATCAGCGTGTTGACACGACGGCGGGCAATGATTGCCGCCCCCGTGACCGTCTTGCCGAACGCAGTCGGTGCGCAGAGGACGCCGATATCGTGAGGCCGCAGGGCGGCAACGGCATCTTCCTGATCCGGCCGCAAGGTTCCGGCGAACTCCACGTCGATAGGCGTGCCGTGTATCCGTTCGTCTTCTATCTCGCAGCGGATGCCATTGCTTCGGAGCAGTTCCTGTGCCGCATCCAGGCAGCCGCGCGGAAGACCAATATGTTGGGGGAAGTTCTCAGCGCAGCCGATGACCCGTGGCTTGTCCCAAACCGACATGCGCATGGCCTGCGCCCGGTAGAACTCGGGGTTCTGGAAGGCCGCGAGGCGAACCAGCCGGTTGGTCAACGGTTGAGTTAGTTGCGACTTCTCGAAATAGACGAGGTTCGCCAAGGTGATGGTGAGTACCTGCGGTAACGGTTTAGGAAGCGTCGCTTTGTCGGCGACCGGACGTTTCCAAGGCGTTGCGAGCTCCCCTTCGTCGATGAACCCGACGTCGAGCGGGGGCATGGGGCCGGTGGCACACAATATTGCCGGTTCGATATCCTGCAGAGCCATGGATTCGATCGAGGCGAGGAAGGCCCATTGGTCCGGAAACACACCCAGGTCGCCATCGACGAAAACACTGTGGTCGTCTTCGCGGGGTTTCTTTTGCAGGGGCAGGGCAATGAGGTTGCCGAAGCCGCCCTTGGGCATGGTGTCCTGGTTTGGAAACAGTCGGTCATACGAGGTCAGGCTGAGTTGCCGGATACGGCTGCACGTGTGACTGATGATCGCTGTACCCAAACGTCTTGCATCGCGCGCTGGCACCGCAATTGTGAAGAAAATCCATGCGTGCGCGCCGTTGCCCGAGCGTGATATTTCCAGTGCAACGGGCACATCCAACTCATGACAGGATTGAACAAAGGCTTTGGCGTCCTCGCGCCATTCGGCCTTGTCAAAGTCGACGGCTAGAAAGTAACAGGTGTCATCCGGCAGGAGAGGGTAGACGCCGATCGTCTTCTCGCCGGCAAGGTGGCTGTAAATGACCGCGTCCGATACCGGTATCAGCGAACGATTGCCGCAATCAGCGCACTTGATGCGCGGCTTCTCGCAGATGCCGGGACGCCATTCGTTGGCGCACGCAGGGGCGTAGCCTGACCTGCCAGTGGTCGCGCTTTCCCAGCGCACCGGGTGCACATCGGTGCGTCCCCGGAATAGGTGCCGAAATAGCGCGACCTTTTCAGCTGTCGAGAGATTTGATGGCTCGGCTGATGGCGGTGCCGATGGGGTGGTAGGTGCTGGCCCGTGCCGCCAGTTGACACCGTGAGATTCGAGCAGAGCGATCAGGCGAGCGTTTTCGGCTCGTAACCTTGTCAGTTCACTGGAGTCGTTCGACATTGAGCGAGTTCCTCACTCGAAAACCGATATCCGCTCGCACCGCGTTATACGAATCCTCGGCCTATATGCCGGGAGCCACAAGGATTTGTATCAGGTCTGGCGAGGACTGCGAGCGTTGTCGGCCATGTCCGCATCTATATTTGTCCCGAAACGGTAAACGGTTTCAGACCGCCACTGGAGTCCAGGGGCCGCCAGCCGGCCAGAAGTGCGGGAAGTGGGTGTCGGCGTTCGCTGCGGCGATCGCAGGAAGCAGGAAATCCCGTAGCGCTGCCACAAGAACCTCGAGTTCCAGCGCTTCGAGCCTGTTCTTTCCCACGAACGCCTGCCATTGCCTCCAGCTTCTCCGCCACCACGGTGTAGCGTGGATAGACGCGCAACTTCGGCGCCTCGAATTCCGGGAGCATCACGGGGTACCGGACCTCCTCCGGCCCGGGCGTGACGGCATCGCCGAAACCGATGTCGACTTGGATCGGGCAACGCGCGCCATCAATCAGCCCGAGGAAGGTGACGCGTACTCCGGCGTAGTTGGCCTCCTTGCGAATCTCTGCCGCCTGGATTGTGTCCGGTCGAAACATCATTCCGTCTTCGGCGTCCATCATGCAGACGTCCCTGAAGATAGTTTCGAGGTGAGGCAACTCGCCCGAGCCAAGACCCAGGAAATCCGCGTCACGCGTCGGGCGATGGGGAATGTCGAACCACAGGTCGAACAGCAGCGCCCCTTTCAGCAGGAACTGATCGGCGTGTGGGGAGATGCTGAGCCGGTACAGCAGGCGCTCGAGCGCGTAGCGGGTCAGGATGAGATTGAAGTCCTGCCGGGTCTCCCGAGCGCGGTTGAGCAGGCGGGCGCGCACGGAAGCCGCCAGGTTTCGTCCGCTCATGGCAGGCTTTCCATGTAAGGGCGCATCACGTTGGCCACTCGGCAGAGCGTGGCGTAGCGCCAGAGTTCATCCATGCTGACGCGCTTGGCACGCCAGGCCTCCTGCAGCGCCTCGAGCGCGACATCGAGGCCGATCTTGTTACGGAACTTGAAGCAGTCAGCCACCGTGCGAGCGATACTGGTCACGCGCACCGGCACGTCATCGACGACGTGGTCCTCGACGCCGTGCGTCAGTGAGGCGCCCGAATAGCGCACGATACGCAGCGGAGGGTAATCCATCTTCGGCGAACGGGCTTTGTTGGAGATGGCCAGCCAGACCTCGAACGGAGACTGTGTTGTGAGGTCGTGGAAGCGCAGCGCCGACAGTAGGCAGATGATCGCTTGCGGGTGTTTGCGCACCACCTCGGCCAGTGCATTGTGTTCCGAGACCGGTCGATCCGGAAGTGAATACAGGCCACGTCCTACGCGCTGGAGCCGTCCTTGCCGAACTAGGCGCGTCAGGGCAACAGTGGGCAGTCCGCGCTCAGTCAGATCGCGTGGTCGAATGAGGCCGCGCTCTGCGGCGAGATCTAGAATCTTCTGATGCGAACTGGCCATGCCGCCATGGTGTTGCGAAATGCCGGTAGTAGTCAATAACTACCGACATAAAACAACAAAGCTCGCCACTGTCCTCTGGCCGGCGGGCAGTCGTCAGCCGCCCTGCGGCATCGGATGGGGGTATTTTGGTCAAGGCCGCGAAAGTACCCCGAAAAATACCCCCAGACTGAGTTGATAGGGGAAGCTAGGATTCGAGAAGCGCAGGTAACAGGATTTCGCTCGGCCCGGACCTGAAACTCACGAAAGCGCTGATGAATCAGGCCGAATATTCAGCAGTTTGGGAATCGAACTCAGAAGTCTCCAATTTAATCAACGGGTTACGTGCGAAAAATTGGTGGAGGCGGCGGCAGTCATATTGGCTTATGAATCAATGACTTAAAACGCTAAAGGCAGGAAATACCCCCATAGATACCCCCAGATCGTTTCGGCTGATTCTGTCCTGGTACTCAGGCCGCCCGCGTCCTTGCTCCCAGTTCTCCAAGGTACGTGTCGATACGCGCCGGCGGCGGGCAAATGCGCCGCGCGAGACATGCATACGGTCGCGAGTTTCGCAAATGAGGTCCGCGTCCACCTCGAGCGGGGTAGGTTCTCGACCTCATGCGATAGTAGCTTACTGGACGCGGTAGCTGTCCTCCAGCGGCAGGCCATAGGCAAAGCCTTCCTCTTGCCATTACTGGGTCTGACCAACGGCGAGGTCGATAATGCCCCCGCCAGCCGGCCGTTTCCAATCTTGTTACTTCTGCAATTCGAACTCACCCGGCTTCCAGGTCTTGTCGAACCAGCTCTTCTCGGGCCCATACAGGCGCAGCAGCACACTCCAGCCCCTGCCGGGAACGGTCTGGACCCAATTTTTTTCATGCCCTTTGGGGGCCGTCGGGCCGAACCATACATCCACCGAACCGTTGGCATTGATGGCGATGTCTTTGTTCTGGCTACCTATGCTTGGGAACTGCTGGTCGGTCTGCAGCATCGATCGGGTCTGGTTGTCATACGCGACGAAAGACCAGAAGTCCTTGGCCGGGATGTTCGGTGGCAGTTGGATCCTGTAAGTCCTGGCACCTTCCAGTGGCTTGCCCGTGGAGTCGGTGGTCGCCATTACGTACTGCGAGCCGATGCCCACCATTTCGAAAGCCATCGCCGGGGTGATGCCGGTGTAGCTGTAGTGGAACAGGTCGCGTGCTGCCAGGTTGCGCACGCCCGGTTGCGAGAGGAACTGGTAGCTGCCGCCGACAAAAGTGAAGAACCATGCACTGTTTGGATGCAGGTACGCGTCCTTCATCCGGGGCTTGAAGGCGATGGTGCGTGCAGCGGCATTGCCCACTGCCACGGCTTCGTTGAGCGTCTTCTTGAGTTTTTCATCCGGATTGAAGGGTTTGCCTTTCTCGATGCCGATGGCGGCGAGCATGCCGAGGATTTCCGGACTGTAGGCCTCGTTCGGTTCTGCCTGGACGATTTCGTTGATGTCCTCGAAGAAGCTGAAGTCGTTGCCGCCGATGGTATTGAAAGCCTTGCCGGAAACATTGAGATACTTCATCGGCGGCGGGTTATTGGCGTCGGCCAACGGGTAGACCTTGGCGAACTTCCTGGTGTTCTCGACCGCGTTTGCGGTGCTGCCGTCCTTGATGAATCCACGCCAGAAATACAGGTTCTGGTAAGTCGAGGAGTGCATTACGTAGTAACCCTCCGGCACGTCACCCTTGTAGCCGGGCGGCAGCAACAGGTACTTACCGCCCTTGCCCTTGTCCGGCCCGGCATTGCCGATATCACCGACGTAGCGGAACCAGTGGTCGTTGATGATGCCGAGGATATCGGGTGGGGACTCGATCACCAGCGGGCCGTCCTTCAGGTCCAGCCACATCATGTTGTAGATGCTTTCGGTGTTGGCGGTGAGGAACAGCGACCTGGAGTCCATCAGGTTCTCCATGATCAAAACCGTCTGGTTGTCTCCGCCCTGGCTCTTTATGCCTCTGCCAGCCGCGTGGGCCGACGCACCCGGCAAAGCGTAGAGGAAAGCCTCCACGCCATGCATGAAGTCCAGATGCTCATAGATCTTCTCGGCAGTGCTGTCAGTCGGGAAGCCCTGCGGAAATTCGAGGGTGCCGAGCCGGGATTCGATTTTGGCGGGGGTCGTGATCGACTCCGGGATCGGGGTCGTCATTTTCATCTTCGGATTCGTCTCCGCCAATGCGCTCATAGCGAACAGCAGGCCGGCGAAGACAACGCTGGCGAGGCTGATGGTGTTGCGGGGGAACGTTTTCATGGGAATTTGTGCTCTTGCTTGTGTGTGTTTGTGCTGCCCCGGGTGACTCTTAACCCGGGGCAGCCTCAACGAACATGGCAATTATGAGATCGGTTTCACTGTGCCTTAATCAGCTTTGGTTGGGTCCACGAACCATCCAGCGCTGCCTGGGCCGGCCAGTACAGGCGCATGTAGGTAGCGAAAGGACCCTTCGGCGCGGGCAACCAGTTTGATTCCTTGTCCTTGCCGGGCGATTCGTTCTGGATGTAAAGCGTGACTCCGCCATCGGCGTCCTTTTTCATGTGCGGCAGCATCGGTGAATTGATGAGGTAGCGGTTGATCGGATTGGCCACCAACAAGCTTTGTGGCAAGTCATACATCGTCAACGACCAGAAGGCGTGAACCGGCGGAAGCTGACCAGCGGCAAAGCGCAGGGTGTAGCTATTGGCGCCGCTAAGCGGTTTGCCTTCGCTGTCCACGCGATAGACCGGATACATCGCCTCCTCTTTGGCGTTGCCGTAGATGCCGATGGTGCCGAGCCAGCGGTTCAAGTAATTGTCCTTCAGCAATTCACGGCTGCCAAAAACATCGCCGGAGGTGATCTTCCCTTCGGTCAGGTCTTTTACGCCACCGGCAAAAGCCTCCCAGGCGTCGGCGCGGCCCTGCTCGATTGCCGTCTTCATTTCAGGCGAGAGTTTGGCGGGGTCGAAGGTCTTGCCACCCTCGATACCGATCTTGGCGAAGCGTTCCCTGAGGGCCGCCTCGCTAGTCACCGTGGGGCTGTAGCTCAGAACGAAGTTCATGATGTTGAAGAACTCCAGTGAAGTCTTCTGCTCGTCCGCGGTGAGTGGCTTGATGAAATCCACGACCGGTGCGGCCGGCGGTGGAGTTGTTCCCAGGAACGCGGACAGTGGCTGCATCTTGTACTGCGCTTGGATCTTCTCGACGTTGCCGATGTCGGCAGGTTCGAACAACTGCGTGCGAAACACGACAACGCCGAAGTCTGTATCAGAGGCATACACCTTCTTGATGCCATTGGGCGTCTCGCCCTTCCAACCGGGCCCGACCACCATGACATTGCCAGCACCATTACCAGTGGTTCTCGACCCGGCGTAGCCGACAATGAACGTATAAGCATCCCAAATCTCAACGGAGTAGTACCGTTCTTTCTCGATCGCCGGCACGGACATCACGATCGGCTCGGCGCGAAGATCCAGGCCCGCCCAGGAATACGGCGTGTCCGAATTGGGTGTTTGCACCGAAGTGTCGGCCGGCGTAAAAACTCTGTGAATATTCCTGAGATGGTTCCAGGGCGCCTTGAAATTGGGATCGTTCTTATCCACGTAATAGGCGTACTGGACTCGGTAGTTGTCTACCATTGGGTAGCCGTAGATGTACGCTTCCTTGGCAATGGCGCGGGCTTCGGCTGGTGTTAAGTCGCTCGCCTGCGCCAGCGGGGCCAGGGCGAACGTGGCTACCAGCGCGATGGCCGTCGAGATATGTCGAATTGTCATCTGTTTTGGTACTCCACGTTATGGTTGGGGGAACAAGATATTTGTGCGAAAACATTATATGGCAGACCTACTACAAACGTTGCCATGAGCGGCAACTCTGGGTCGGAAACGGGCGGTCTAATTTCCGCTGTAGCCGTCTATCTTCGAGATATGCTGAAAATTACATTCTAAGTCCGCTGGTAAGCGGATAGGGCGTGCAAGCGGTTTTATGTGAGCTGGCGAGTCGGGTAGCGTGGACCGACAAAGCGGCCAGGGCGGGCGGACGGCCTGGTCGCGGGCGTCTTCCGGGCGAAGCCGGCCCCCCCCTGGCGCCTGTCTATTGCCCACACTGGACA
>JBAPTW010000062.1:0-3239 GCA_049282355.1 Gammaproteobacteria bacterium
TGATACAGATCGGCGATCCGGGCCGGCGACAACGCGTACAGGCCCGCATTCAATAACTCCGCCAACCTCGCGTACTGCAAACATGGGGAAAAGAAATCCGAGCGTAGCGTGAGGATGAGGCGCATCCCCGGCTCCCTCACCGCCCGACCCAGCATGTTGATGAACGGCGTGCGGTGCCGAGGCTCACAAATAGTAAACAGCTCCTCGAACTGGTCCAC
The DNA here is from genome assembly GCA_049282355.1 of Gammaproteobacteria bacterium. GTDB lineage: Bacteria > Pseudomonadota > Gammaproteobacteria > HK1 > HK1 > JAGTVB01. Next base: position 219 of record JBAPTW010000062.1, read on the forward strand.
GAAGAGCAGCAGCGTGGCCCGATCGAACTGCGCCAGCAGCTCCTTCACGAGCAGCGCGAGCCCGTCGCTGGTCCGCAGCGTGCCGACGATCTCGCGCACATGCCAGCCCCTAGGCTTGAGCAGCGGCTCGAGCCTGTAGCCAAGGGGTGTGAACGGATCCTGGTCAGGCCCGCCCGGCGTCAACTCGACCACCTGCCAGTTCTTGCCGCCGGGGACGGCGTCTTGTTTCAATCGCGGCAGCAGACCGGCCGCCACCAGCGATGATTTACCCGACCCGGAAGCCCCTACCACCGCGATGAACCGGTTCTGGGGATCTTTGAATCGCGAGATAAGCTCTGACGTCTGCGTCTCCCGGCCGAAGAACACCGACGCATAGGCCTCGGAGAAGGCCACCAGGCCAGGATAGGGTGATCCCTGCCAGGTCGGCCTTTCCGGCCTCTCTACCGAAGGGGGACGAAGCATCAGGGCCAAGTCATCGCGGCCGATAAAGTCTAGCGCGTCGGAAAGCGTTTCCAGGCGGTGACGGCGCTCCAGCCACTTGAGGATAGCTCGAGGTTCGTCGCCTTTTACAAAACGATCCTGCTCATCAGAGGGAATTTCCAGAGCCTCGACAAGATTCTTCCAGTCGTCCCCGAGCCGCTTGCAAAGCTCGACTCGCGCCCGACCATTCAACGCCTTCGTCGCCATGTCAGTCATTAACACATGTTGCGTCATTCCCGATTGTCATTGGCCAGGATTTCCGCCAGATCCTCTCGCCCGATAAAGGCCGACGCCTCCGGCAATAGATCCAAGCGCCGGCGGTTCTCCAGCCACACCCAGATCCCCCGGGCTTCGTCACCCTTCTCAAATCGTCGCTGGTCATAAGGCGGGATTTCGAGATAGTCGGCCAGCATTCGCCAGTCATCGCCAAGGCGCCGACAAAAGATGACTCTGGTCTTGCCGGAATGGCGAACGTCCTGTCTCGGTGCCGATCGAGTCTCGGGAGCAGTAGTCGTCGGAGAAACCAGCCCCGCCGCGAGGGCCTCTCGGACCTGCCGCACCCGCTCCACCTGTTCCCGAAGCTGGTTTCGGATCTCGAGAAACAACCGTTTGCGCTTGCCGGGATCGGTGTAGTGCTCCTCGATGGTCTCCTGCCCGCCCGGCAAGAACTGGCGGCTCTTGAGCCAATCGTGCTGCTCCCAGTCGCAGGGGGAAAGAATGATCGGGAACAAATAAGCCTTGTTGGCGAGGAAATTTCGAATTTCGACGTTCCGGCAGTAGTCGGAATCGAGAAAACCCTGGCTCACCAGCACCAACGCGATGGAAGCGTCCTGCATATTCGCCTCGATGACCTCATGCCACAGCTCGCCGGCTCGAAGCTGGCGGTCGGTCCAAAACTCAACGCCGTCCTTTTCTAGCCCTTTCAAAAACCCGAGCAACGAATCCTCCGCAAGATACTGCGGGTCCTTGTGGCTGTAGCTGACGAACACTTTCACTTTGTCGGACATCATCTGCTCCTCCTTGCAGCCTGAGCCTCGCCATGCCCGGTTCTGCCGAGCGGCTGGCCCAGCACGCGGCCGCGCAGGTTCCAAGTATCGCCATAACGCGCATGATTGATCCAGCCCTGTACCGTGGCATCGAACTCAGCAAAGCTGATACGGCCCTCGCAGTAAGCCTGCCAGCGGTGACGCAGCCGACGGCTGAAACGGTGCACATTACGCGCTTTGAGCCGCCGATGGGTGGGGTAAACGATAAAGCCAAGCCAAGGAATACCGGCGCTCACTGGCATGATTTCGGCCGGGCGGTGCACGGTTAACCGCAGGGTGGCGAGCCGCTCGATGACGGCCTCTTTCCACCGCCACAGCACCTGTTTGCCATCGCTGAACAAGGCGAAATCGTCGCAATAACGAACATAGGCCGCACAGCGTAGCTCCCGCTTGACGAAGTGATCGAAGGGGTCCAGGTAGCAGTTGGACCAGAATTGTGAGGTGAGATTACCGATAGGCAATCCCCGGGGCCGCAACGGTGCGGATAGTTCACCGCCGGAAAACGCAGGGAAGGTGCATTCTGCCGCCAACAGCCCCGCCCCACTTTCCAAGATCACGTCCACAAGCCAAAGCACGTCATCCTCGTGGATAACGCGGTCCAAGATACCCCGCAGGATGGCGTGATCGATGGATGGGAAGTGTTTGACGATATCAAGGCGCAGCACGTAGCCGTAGCGCCGGGCAAACTGCTGCAGTCGGTCCACAGCGCGGTGGGTGCCCTTGCCGATGCGATTGGCGTAACTGTCGGCGATGAAGCGGCGCTCGAACCAGGGCTCGATGATGTTGCACAGCGCGTGATGCACCACCCGGTCGCGGAAGGGCGCCGCGCTGATCAACCGTCGCTTGGGCTCATGGATGTGAAAGCTGCGATACGGACCGGGCCGATAGCGGTGGCTTTGAAGCTCGTCCTGGAGCTCCAGAAGCTGGTCCGCTAGCTGGTGCTCGAAGCGAGCAGCGCTCTCCCGCCCGCGCTTGCCACGGGCTGCCTTTTGGTAGGCCCGCAGCAGGTTTTCCCAAGCGATAATCTGGCTGAAGGCATCACTGGCTGGGGAGATTGGCATGACCGAAGAGATGGTGATTCTCACCCGAACATTTGACTTGCTGGCTTGGCTGCTGCCGAAAACCGAGCGTTTTCCGAAACGCTACCGGAGCACGGTGGTGCAGCGGATGATGGACGCGGCGCTCGATTTTCAGGAGGCCATCTTTGACGCCGAGAGCCAGGGCGGAACCACCCGCCAACGGCATCTGCGCGCCGCCGATGCCGCCCTGAACAAGCTGCGGCTTTATCTCAGGCTCGCTCATCGCTGGCACTGGCTGAATGATGGCCAGTACCGCCATGTGAGCTTGATGGTGGCGGAAATCGGCCGACTGCTGGGCGGGTGGATGAAAGCGAAGTGAGGCGCCTCGGGGCTCACGCCCAGGAGGCGCCTCGATTTTGTATATGCCCGACGGGCTGTGCGGACACTTCCCGTGCGGACGGGACCCACCTGCGCCA
>JBAPTW010000063.1:0-1537 GCA_049282355.1 Gammaproteobacteria bacterium
TCTGTAACGAGGCGGCGAAGGCTATTGCGATGCAGATACCTCCATGTTCGATGGGAGGGCAACTTTACGAGGCAAGAAGGGAATCGTCTGCGACCTCAGTCGCAAGTAAATGAGCCACAAAAGAGGACGGAGTGAATAAGGGGAATGAAAAACGAAGCAGGAAAGGAAAAGAGATTTGTCTGCGAAATGGGCCTCAAAACAGATGCCGGCGAATAGATTAAGCGCGTCTGCCGTATCGAGCCGAGCGCTTGCGGTTCGGAGTGGGAGCAAAAGTCATTATAAGGGAAAGGGTTTGACGAGTCGGGATCACGAAAGGGCGGCGTACGGGGTCGCATCAAGGAGGTGAACGGATGAACGTGAAAACAGGATTGATATGGTGGCTGCTCTTCCTGGCCCTGTTCGGAAGCGTACTTGCGAACGCTGCGGAGTACACGGGCAAGGTCGTGGCCATCGCCGACGGCGACACCCTGACGCTGCTGGTTGACCACCGGCAGCTGAAGATCCGCCTGGCGGAGATCGATACGCCCGAACGCAGGCAGCCGTACGGCTCGAAGGCGAAAGAGGCGCTCTCAAGGCTTGCGTTCGGCAAGCGGGCGCGCGTGGTGGCGGCCGGCCGGGACCGCTACGGGCGAACCGTCGGCCGGGTGTACGTCGATGAGGTGGACATCAATGCCGAGATGGTGCGCCGGGGAGCGGCCTGGGTCTACCGGAAGTATGCGAAAGACCCGGCGCTTTTCGCGCTCGAGGCCGAGGCGAGAAAGGCCAAACGGGGACTGTGGGGCTTACCGGAGGCGGAACAGGTGCCGCCGTGGGAGTGGCGGCGAAGGAAGTAAAAAAGCGTTCCGCCCCGCACCATAGGTGCGGGGCGGAAGCGGAACCGCAGGGACTTCGTGTCGGCTTTCGCCAGGACAACCCGTCGCAGTATACCGGAAAGCGTAGCGCGCCGTGTGGCCGGGGCGGGTAGGAATTGGGCTCGCGTCGGTGTAGGACGGAGCCGCCATGTTGAGGGGTGCGATGTCCGGCCGGCTGGACACGATTGTCCCGGAAAGCGGGACGGGAGGCTGTGTGGGCTTTGGGTGGGGAGGGCTGCAAGCGGGTTTGGCGCGCCGAGCAGTGCGGCAGTTACATAAAAATAGGTATTTAAAATCAGCGTCTTACCGATCGTATCTGCGGCCGGTCAGGGGAGTTGGCACAGCCCCTGCATTAGGTTAAGCGAATGCGATTTTTAACCTTTAACAGCAACCGTTACCGCAATTGAGGAGATGACCATGAGCCACTACGCCTATCCGAATGTCGATTTTAAGTCCGGCGGAAATGCCGAAGCCACCGCCACCGGGTTTCAGTCCAACGACGATTTCACCAAGCTCGTGAACCGCGGATCGGACCTGGGCGTGGCGCTGCCCGACATCCAGTCCGATGAGGACCTTACCCTGCAGGACCAGAACGTGCAGGCGGGTGCCTTCGGCGGTGACGGCGGCAACGACAACGTGAAGCAAAATATCAGCGTCTAAGTTCCGCATCCGTCCTTCACGCAAAA
>JBAPTW010000064.1:0-5347 GCA_049282355.1 Gammaproteobacteria bacterium
CCCGCCTGGACAAAGCATCTCTCGAATCGATGATATCATACAAGCCTGTGAAGCCCGTTTAGGGCAGAACCATCAAAAAGAACAAAAAGGATCAGAGCTCCTTAACAAAATGCCCGCCCGGTCGCCCGCCGAGCGTCGGCCATAGCTAATCCTTGTGATCGCGAATGGCTGGCGGCAAGCCGCTTTGCGCCCTCTGGTCACGGTGCGCCTTCGGCCACGGGCACACTAAAGAAATTCTGGGAGCAACCCGAGTACAGAGATGCCCAAGGTCCATTGGAAAGCGGGCATGAGTAAGCCACAAAAGCCGCATGGACGTCACCGCAGGCAATCAAGGCCCCGGGTACCGCAATGCCAGCATCTGCGACAACAATCGCGTCGTGTTCAATATCGGCGGCAACAAGTACCGCTTGGTCGTGGAGGTGCCGTACCAAGCAGCCATTGTCTGGGTGAAATTCGTAGGGCCCCATGCGCAATACGACAAAATCGACGTGGAAACGGTGAATGAATATTAAACCTATCCGCAGCGACAACAGATTTGCGAGTCGCCCTTCGTCGTCTTGAGGCAATTTTTCAGGCAGAGGAAGGAACGCCGGAAGCCGACGAGATGGAAGTTCTGGTTACCCTGATCGAAGTCTACGAGAACAAGCATTACCCAATCGGTCCGGCTGACCCTGTGGATGCGATCAAGTTCAGGATGGAACAACAGGGGCTGACTCCGCGCGACCTTGAGGCTTATATCGGCCGCCCCAGCGGCCGGGTGTCCGAGGTACTGAACTGCAAGCGTCCTCTGAGCCTGCGTATGGTAAAGCGTCTGCACGACGGATTGCGCATCCCCTGCGAGGGTCTATTGGCGCGAGTCTCGTAAGCAATACACACCCAACTAAACTAGAAGCGCTCCTGTTGCGGTTGTTAAGCGAATTGACGCTTGCCCGGAAAGCCGCGGTTGGCGGACGGGACGGCGAGCCTGTGGACAGCGAAAGGAATCGGCTCCTAGAACAGCTTCATCTCACTCACAACCAGCGCCTTCCGCAAGCCCCTCGATCGCCGTTCCGGCGATCGAGAATTTGAAAGACGGAAATTGGGGTAGGCAATGCCACCAAAGGTAAGGGAGCTAATTCAAGGGTTGGAATTAGCGGGTTTCCTGAATCGAGGAGGCAAAGGGAGTCACAGAAATTTTGTTCACCCTAATGTGTCAAAACCCGTGACAGTATCAGGCAAGCTCGGAGAAGACGCGAAGCATTATCAGATTCGCGCGGTAAAACGGGCGGTCGAGGAGTCCAAGAAGTGAAAGAAAGTGCCAATTATGTAAAAATCGTTGAGTGGTCTGAGGAGGACCAGTGTTTTGTAGGTAGTGCTCCAGGCCTTCTGTACGGCGGCTGCCATGGAGATATTGAGCAAGAGGTTTTTGCCGAGCTTTGTCGAATCGTAGATGAGATCATTGAGATCTACCACAGAGACGGTAAGCCCCTACCCCCTCCAACCTCCGGCAGAGATTTTGCCAATAAGATGCAACAGATTGCATAGAAAAAAAGCAAACTCCTTAAGAATTTTAAAACCGGGAAGAAATGAAAGGGGCCAGGCCCCGTAATACTAACTGTATCCAAAGGGGCACAAAGTTTAAAAAAGAGTCGGGCTCCTTAAATTGTTGCTTCGAGCTGCACCGGTACTATGCGATCTCAACCGCTTGCTCCACTGGGTTAATCGTGCTTGGCGATCGGGTGCTACGCTCGGAACGGATTCTCGATGACTAGCGTATCGATTCGCTGCCCATCCTGCAGATCTTCGCTGTAAAGCCGTGTACACCCGGCCTCCAGTGCGCCGGCGATGATCAGGGCATCGTAGAATCCGTAGCGCTGTAACCGCTTATTAAGCGGCGTCGATGGGCTTTCGAGCAACATGACATGCGCAAGCAAGTGCACCACCAACTTTCGAAAGGGTACACGTCAGTCTAATGCTGCGAGGGCTGCCTCGGGCGCTTTGTCCAAAACTTTGAGCAATGCCTTCGCGGCGCCAGTCGGGCAACGTTTGCCCTGTTCCCAACGACGAATGGTGTCGAGCGATACATCAATCCGCTGCGAGAATTCTGCTTGGCTAAGACCAAGCCGCTTCCTTACCCGGCGCACGAACTTGGCAGCACCCCGCATAGCTGCGGCTTCATCTGCAGCTTGCTGGGCCACTATGTCATTTTCCGTGGTGGCATCCACACGCGCTGGGTCAATGCGTCCAAGGCCCAGGGAGGCTGGGACCGTTGGGTCAATTGTTACGCGTACTGTCTTCATAGTGCTTGATCTCTCGCTGATTAGCCTTGCGTGCCGAAATGATGCGAGACGATTGGGATCAAAGAACGCCTGCGCCACATAGGCGAAATCAAAGCCCCGCTGCCGATAGCACGCCTCACTCTTGGTTTCATCCCATTCAAAATTCATGGGGCAAGTGTAGTTCAATTACGGAAAGGGCATAACCGGCCTTCTGCCTGCGCAAGCGGGGTAAAATGCAGTGCGGACAGCGTTTAAAGGGGCACGAAATTTTCCGCTACTATACGATCTCAACCGCTCGCTCCACTGGGTTAATCGTGCTTGGCGATCGGTTGCTACGTTTGGAACGGATTCTCGATGACTAGACTATCGATTCGCTGCCCATCCTACAGGTCTTCGCTGTAAACCCGTGTACACCCGGCCTCCAGTGCGCCGGCGATGATCAATGCGGTGCGGAAGCGGCGCTGGAGCGCTTCGATATCGCCGAGATCCCGTTTTACAACGGCGATCTCGACGGCGAGACGAAACCACCGCCGGTGCAGGCGCTGCTGGACGCCATCGCCAGTGCGGACGGCCTACTGCTGGTCACGCCGGAGTACAACTACAGCATTCCCGGGGTGCTGAAAAACGCCATCGACCCTGCTCCAGGACTGGCTCGGCCTCAGCAACGGTGGCTTCTCGCTGGTGTTCGCGTTGAATGTCTGCGCCATGGCCAGCGTCGCGCTACTCAATCGCCGCCTACTGCGTTATTTCGAGCCCTATCAGATCCTCGGCATCGCGGTGTGTTTGCAAACCGCGGCCGTGATTATGCTGTGTCTCGCGCTGGTGTTGCCGGTACCACGCTGGCTGGTCATTCCCGCGTTGATGTCCGTCATCGGTGCTCTGGGAGCGATAGGGCCCAACGTGCAGGCCAGCGTGATGCAGTTTTTCCGCGAACTCGGCGGCAGCGGCCTCGCCGGCACGGGTCAGTATTTCGCACAGTCCTACGGTCTGGAGCCGAGGCTACTGTTCGCTTGGCTGGCCGACCTGACAGAGTTCGCCGGCGGTCTTTGTCTGGTGCTCGGGCTGCTGACGCGGCCGGCCGCGGTCGCTGTCATCTTCATGATGGCCTACACCGTGTTCGCCGTTCACCTGCCCAACGGCTTTTTCTGGCCCCAGGGCGGCTATGAATAACCGTTGATGTGGGGACTCATCGCGGTGGCCATCCTCACCCGTGGCGGCGGTCGCTACTCGCTGGATCGGGACATTGGCCGGAAGTTCTGATCCCAGAAGTTCTGAGCAGGGACACGCTGGAGCCCCTCAATAACTTCCCCCTTCTCGTTTGAGCGGCCGGCTCCGGACATCTCGGTAGAATACGCTTTCATGATGTACGTGTCCCCAACCGCCGTATAGGGGGCAGGGCCAACGCATATAAATCTGTGTTGACAGAAGGAGATCTGGCATGTTCATGAGAGTCACTTCACCACCAAGAGGATGTCATGAACGCCAGTCTGCTGGAGCACGTCTCTCGGCTGAAGGATCCCAGAATCGAGCGCCATAAGCGCCATGCCTTACTGGACATTATGGTACTGATCATCTGTGCTGTGGTCAGTGGCGTGGAAGGTTGGGAGGACATGGCCGCCTTTGGCCGGGAGAAACTGCGGTGGCTGCGTTAGTTTATTCCGTTAAAAAATGGCATGCCTTCGCATGACTGCATCGCTTAAGAAGTGTAAATCAAAAGCGACGACTCATTGATGATATGGTCATGTACGTCATGGGGACACCCTATCGGAATAGCAGGGATTCGTGCCTGTGAGCCCGCATTCAATTAGGAACTTGGGGTTTTCATTGGGCACCTCTTCGACGATGACGTTGACTTCGGCAATACGCTTGCCGCCGGCATCCATGTCGTTCATAGCATTTTCAGGCAACTGCAATGTCCCCGTGACCGCCTAGGTCTGTGGCGGTTTCCGGTGTTCGAGCCTGGTGACGATCTTGTTACCGCCATCCTTGGTATAACCATAATCGAAGCTCGGAAAGAACTGCCGGGAGATATAGAAACCGGCTCCGCCACCTATCGCCAGTGTGGTCAATGTAATTGGGATGGTGATCGGCTTGTTCATACGACTGCTCCCAGATTGGTGCGCATTTTTAGCACTTTGCGCCGTTGCGCCTTTGCGGTTCAAAGTGCCGGATTTCGGCACATGATCCATTGCGAGCCGAGGGGTGGGCACGCCAAGCGCACTTACCGTCCCGGTCAGCCGACCTTGACCATCGGCTCCATGTCCACCGGGCAGTTCAGTGAGCGGGCGACGAGGCATAGCTTGTGGGCTTTCTCCAAGATGCGCTCCGCCTGGGTCTCCTTGCCGGCCTCGACCGTCAGCTCGGGGCGGATGAGGATGCGCTTGAAGCGGTAGCCCACCTTGTCCTCCTTCATCAACTCCCCCTCCGCGGTGGAGCGATAGCCCTTGACCTCCAGCTTAGACATGCCGGAGATCAGCAGCACGTAGTTGGCCAGACAGGTCTCGGCGGCCACCACCAGCAGGTGCTCTGGACTGTAGCGCTCCGGACTGTGGGGTGAGCCCACCGGCAACACCGGCGGTCCATCGATGCTGATCTCGCCGGCCTCGGCCTCGCCGGTCCATGTATAGGCGGTGTGGTAGTGCAATGGAATGTCGCTCATGAGGTGCTCCTTTACGGTTGGTTGCGAAAGTCGGACAGGACGCCCATCAGGTACTCGCGGGCGCTGCACGCCGGTATGCCTGTGAGACGCTCGATGTGATCGGTGGCGCGGGCGAACTCCCCGGCGTCGACGGCATGATAAAGCGAGATCAGCACCCGGCTGATAAACGGGGGCTCGCCGCCTGTCGGACAGATTTACAAGAACTCGTCGTCGCCGACCGGCGCGTGCCCGCGAACTTGAGCAACGATCCGATCCTCTACAGCGAGTGCCTGGGGGGTGCCTATGTATTTGCACCGAAACTCAATTGATCCAGCACATGTAGAAAAATCCGCGTCTAAAGGCTCCGAAAGCTCACCCCATCAGGGGGTGGCAGGATTCAGTGGAATCGGTGGCAGGATTGGACTGGAATACACATGCGGAATCGCTAGAC
>JBAPTW010000065.1:0-3978 GCA_049282355.1 Gammaproteobacteria bacterium
CTTCGCGTTGCTCACTGGGCAAGACCAATCGGAAACTCAGCATGGCTACGACCTCCCTTTCGTAGAAGCCATGCAAAGTGCCCCAGCACCCAGAAAATGTCCAGCCCATCGCGAGTGCAACCCATAAACACCAACAGCTTTTTCTTAAGAGCTATAGTACATTAGGAATATCTTATTTTTACCTTTTCGAGGGGTTGGGCGCAAAAGCCAAGTAACAAAGAGGATTAAGCATGAACTTTGACCTCCGATACCTTGCGAAGACGCCTTCGGCCACGGCCTTGGCCATATCCATGGCGATCGTGATGCTAGGATCGCGGCCTGCCACCGCGCAGGTCTCGGAGGCGACAGTAAAGTCGCTTTCGACGCCGGATACCGTCGAGACCCGCATTGGCACGCTGACCTTCGCCGACGGGGCGCCAAGCGCCGAAACCGCCTCGACGGTCTACGACAACCTCGATTTCACCTATGCCTTCCGCGCCTTTACGGACACGTTCAAGGGCGTCAGCGTTCAGGCGGTGCTTGAAGGGTTCGAGGCTGCCGGCATCAAGGACGGCGAAATCCTGCTGTTCTCGGAACTCATGGACTCGGAATCGCTGTTCCTGACCGCCAATGCGGACACGGTCTACTATCTGGGCTTTGTCGATCTCGCGGACGGGCCGATCGTTGTCGAGACGCCGCCCGACGCGCTCGGCACGTTTGATGACCACTGGTTCCGCTGGGTCAGCGACTTCGGCCGTCCGGGGCCGGATCGGGGCGAAGGCGGTAAATACCTGCTCGTCGGGCCTGGATACGACGGATTCCTGCCCGAAGACGGCTTCTACCTCTCGCATTCCCGAACCAACCAAGTCGTCATCCTCGGCCGGTCCTTCCTGACCGACGATGACCCGGCGCCGACGGTCGAGGTCATCAAGTCCCACCTGAAGATCTATCCCTACGCACTGGGCGGCGTCGGACTGTCGATTGCCCGCTACCTCGAAGGAGGGATCGAACTTGGCCGGAACGCCGAGCCTAAGACACCAGTCTTCCATGAGGGCACGGGGCTCTCCATCAACACCATCCCGCCGAACGATTACGGCTATTACGAGATGCTGAACCGCCTCGTGCAGAGCGAACCCGCGGCAGTGCTGGACCCCGAACTGATGGGCCCGATCGCCGCGATCGGGATCAAGAAGGGGCAGGATTTCGCGCCGGACGACCGGATGAAGAAGATCCTGACGGAAGCGGTTGCCGTCGCCAACGCGACTGGCCGCACCCTCGGCTTCGCCCCGCGCGATCCGAAATGGTTCTTCTACGAGAATTCCCACTGGTGGAACCCGCTTTTTGCCGGCGGCTACAATTTCGAGACGCCGTTGCCCGAGATCACCAAGGAGGGCGCAAAACCATATCCGCCGTCGGGCTACAAGCAGAACGATGCCCGGACGTCGTTCTTCTACAACGCGACCGGGATCACACCCGCGATGGCGATGCGCCTGACTGGCGTCGGGTCGCAATACCTCTTCGCTTCCATGGACGCGAACGGCGACTTCTTCGACGGAGCGAAGACCTACAAGGTGACCCTGCCCAAGGATATCCCCGCCGCAGCGTTCTGGTCCTTCACCCTCTACGACAACCAGACCCGCTCGATGCTGAAGACGCCGCAGAAATACCCGCGGGCAGGATCGCAGAGTTATCCCTCGCCTGCGGCCGTGGTGGCAGAAGATGGATCGACCACGATCTGGTTCGCACCTAAGCAGCCCGACGGTGTGGAGCGCGGGAACTGGATTCAGACCGACCCGCAGAAGGGCTATGTTGCCCTTCTGCGGCTCTACAGCCCGATGCCGAGCTTCTTCGACAAGTCCTGGCAGCCGAGCGGGGTCGAACTCGTGCAGTAGGAACGAGGGTCGGTCCCGCCTAACTGAGGGTGGGACCGGCATACCTTTTCGCACGCATGGATAGTCCGCTTCGCGCTCCTTTGCGCCCACTCTCCTACGCACATCTGATGGCCGCTATTGGCCGCTTCTACCGTGCATGCCCGGACCAAACAGGTATGCTGTTCCCGGACTTCCCAATACCAATTAAAGATTCCGCTAGTTCAGTTATCCAGTATGAGTCACCTGGCAAGTACAGCATTGGTTACTCTTATGAGGAGAGAAGACTGTGAAACTCCCCAAGTTGCAGATAGTGAAATGTGCTGCTCTGACCATTACGGTCGCACTCATGACCGTATCGGCCTCCGCTGCGGATCGAATCGAAGGACGGGTCGAGGTGGGCGGCGTTCCGATTGTCGGCACGGACGTGACCGTCTGGCTGGCCGGGCCGGGTGCCCCCCGGAAGCTTGTCGATGCGAAGACGAATGACGATGGCATCTACGCCTTGACGATTGACGACGGAAGGGATGATGCCGGCGTGCTTTACCTCATCGCTGAGGGCGGCGAGGCGAAGACAGCAGCTGGCAAGGGCCCGAATTCAGCAATCACGTTGATGGCCACGTTGGGGACTGAGCCCCCGGAACGCGTGACGATCAACGAGCTCACCACAGTGGCCTCCGCATGGACCGGAGCGCAATTTCTGAACGGCAGCGCGATGAGTGGCAACGCGACGGGACTGCGGATCGCCGCCGGCAACGTGCCGAACCTGGTTGATCTCGAAACAGGCGGCCTGGGATCGGGGTCCGTGCGCGATGCCCTTGTGATAACTTTTTGCACGTATCCCGCACGGACCCCTGGCTGGATCGCAGGTCTCGGTCAGGTGGGCTTTGTAGCCGACCCATTCCATGCTGCGCTTGCTGCTATAACGCGCTTCCGGGTCGTAAGGTGAGGCGATCAACTCGGCGGGTGAGGGCATGTCTTGGACCAGGGGCCAGACCAGCGCGCCCTCGGCTTCGATATATTGCTCGGTCCAGACCCGCCGTAGCGTCTGCACCGCGGGGATCTTCCCGAGCCAGCCGTGCTCGGTCGCCGCGTCGATAGCCTTCAGGAGCCGCTTCCCATCGGCCCCGATCGTGGCCGCCAAGGCTTGGCGTGCGGCGTCCGTTTTCGGCAAGTGGTAGTTCTCGATCCGGCGACTGTAGCGCTCGTACCACGCGGGCGGTGCGAGCGTTTGTAACCAGTCGGGAGCGACCATCGCCACGCTATTCAAGGCGGCCCGCAGCGTTTCACCGACCCGTTCCAGCCGGTTGAGGTCGCGCACGGCGGCAAGGACGTGGGTTGAATCGGTCCGCTGGCGACCGCCAGCTTGGAGCAGGCCCTGCTCCTGAAACTGCGCCAGGAGCCCATCGAGCAGCCGTTGCTCGGCCTGACCCGCCACCAGGCGCGAACGGAACTCGCTCAGCACGGTGTGATGAAAGCCAGGATCGGTCAACGCTAGTCCGAGCAAATACTTCCAGTCCAGTCGTCCCCGCACGGCGTCGGCCGCCGCACGGTCCGACAAGTTCTCGACAAACTGCAGCACCGTCACCCAGGCCAACCGTCCAGGTGCCTCGGCCGGTTGCCCACGTCGGGGAAAAAGATCCGCAAACTGCTCGTCCGCGTAGAGCGGACCCAAGGTCTCAGCTAGCCGTAGACATAAGGTGCCTTGCGGAAAGGCCGCGCGAACGATGCGTTGCGTTTCTTGCGGAATCTGAAAAGCCGTGCGGGGTTGGAGCGACATGGGGAACCTCCGAGTCGGTTAGGCGCAGGCGGTGTGGCCGTCCTTAGATACCGTGGACCGCTGAACCGCCGCCGTCAATGCTCCGGCCACCAGCGGCTAAGATGAATTCGCCACCAGTGTCACTGTTGGGTCTACCCCAACTGGGGCTGTCCGCGCGTCAGGTCTACACCCTGGTGCAGCGCTTACGCCAAGCCGATGGCGCCCTTATCGCCTTACTGCCCCGTCGCTCCGACGGAGGTCGTGCCAAGCCGCGGCTGGCGGCCCCTCGAGAAAACTTGCTTCAGCGCCTGATCGAGGAGATCTATCTCACGTCGCAGAAACGATCGGCTGCGGAGCTGGTGCGCGCGATCC
>JBAPTW010000066.1:0-10966 GCA_049282355.1 Gammaproteobacteria bacterium
GGCGTGATCTGGGTGTTCAGGCGCTTCCGGCGCGATGCCTTGGTGCCGATGCGGCCGGCGCTGCCAGGGGCAGAACGCTGGTTTAGGCTGGTGGATCTGCTGGATGGCGGTGGACGCGGCGTGCTCATGCTGGCGCAGCGGTTGGACCGGTGGGAGCGATCCCTGTCGCTGCACCGACTGCTTGAGAATCTCCTCAGGCAACGACCTCGCCTAGCAACGGTGGGCAGCACGGCCAACGTGGCGCCGCTACTGGCGCATGGCTTGGCGCTGTTCGATCGGCAGATACCGGCCGGCCTCATGGAACGCAGCGGCCGCTACATTCGCCGGCTGGCCGGCGTGTCATTGGCCGCCGATCGGCAGGCGCTGGACGGGGTCATTGGGTATGTGACGCAGGCGCTGGATACCATCGCCGCTAGACTGCAAGGCGTACAAAGCGGACAGGTGTACCGCTATTACCTGTTCTTGACGTTCGGCATCGTCGTGCTGTTTGGCGCCGCGCTGCTGGGGATAGGAGGCTGATCGAATGCTGACGGTGGCCCTCTTCCTGCCCCTGCTCGGTATGCTTGCCGTGCTGGCCATGCCGGGAGAGCGGCGGATGTTGCTGCGTAACGTGGCGCTCGGTGCTGCCGGGTTGACGTTCGCGGTGTGGGTCGGCCTGTGGCTTGGCTTTGACGTGGACGCGGGGTATCAGTACCGGTCCTCGGTACCGTGGATCCCGGCGCTCGGCATCGGTTATGCCGTCGGCGTGGACGGTATTTCACTGCCGCTGGCGCTGCTGACAGCGCTGCTGTTTCTCGCTTCGCTGGTGGCGTCCTGGGAGGAAAATGATCGCGTCAAGGAGTACTACGCCTGGTTTCTGTTTCTGGAAACGGCCTGTCTCGGCGTGTTCGTGGCGCTCGATCTATTCCTGTTCTACATCTTTTGGGACCTGACCCTGGTGGGGATGTATTTCATCATCGCCCTCTGGGGACACACGGGGGCACAGGCGGCGGCACTGAAGTTTTTTCTCTATACGCTGGTCGGATCGCTCGCGCTGCTGCTTGGCGTCATCGTGCTGTATCTGACGAGTGAGCCGCGCACGCTGGACATCGTCGAACTGACCGCCCAGCGCCCGCTCGCCGCCGGCGGCTGGACGGCGACATTGGCGTTTTTTGCCCTGCTGCTTGGCTTCGGCATCAAAACACCCCTGGTGCCGGTGCATACCTGGCTGCCGCCCGCCCACGCCGAGGCGCCGGCCGCAGGATCGGCGATCCTCGCCGGGGTGCTGCTGAAAATGGGCACCTATGGCTTTGTCCGCATCCTGCTGCCGATACTGCCGGAAACCTTTGCCCAGTATGCCTGGCTGGTAGTGCTTCTCGGCGTGGTCAGCGTTATTTACGGCGCGCTGGTGGCGCTGGCGCAGACGGACCTGAAGCGGCTAATCGCCTACACCAGCATCAACCACATGGGCTATGTGATCATGGCCGTGGGCGCGGTCGGTTGGCTAGCGCGCGGTGATACGGCGGCGCGCACCCTGGCGCTAAACGGTGCGGTGTTGCAGATGGTCTCCCACGGGCTGATCACCGGCAGTCTGTTCCTGCTCGCGGGGGTGCTGTGGCGAAGGGCGCAGGATTTCGACATCGACCATTTTGGGGGACTGAGCAAGCCGATGCCGCGCTATGCGGGAACGTTTGCCTTCGCTGCGTTTGCGTCCTTGGGGCTCCCGGGGCTGTCGGGATTCGTGGCGGAGTTTCAGATCTTCGTCGGCACCTTCGGCATTTCGCCCTGGGCGGCGGCGCTGGCGCTGATGGGTATCGTCATCACGGCGGGTCTGTTCCTGTGGACGCTGCAACGGGTGTTTCTCGGGCCATTGGACGAGCGCCATGCACATTTTGACGATCTACGTGGCTACGAACAGGTGGCGCTCTGGCCACTGTTGGCGTTGGTGCTGTTCATCGGTCTCTATCCCGGCTGGATCATCACGCTGATCGAGGGCGCGACGGGCGTCCTGGCCGCTCGGCTCGTGCCGTGAACCATGCGCTTAGATTTGATTCTACCGCTTCTGGTCGTTTTGGTAGGCGCCATCGGGACGCTGGTGGTCGGTATTTTTTTGCCGCGGGCCCGACAAACAATCTCCGCCTGGCTGGCCGGCGCTGTGCTGGTGACGGCGGCGGTCTGCGCCGGGCTGCAGCTAGCGTTCCTTGTGCCGCAATTCGCCTTCGATGGCAGTTTCGCTGCCGACGGCGCGACGGCATGGGTGCAGCTCGTGGTGCTGGCTTCTGCTTTGGCCTGTGTGGTGCTGGCAGTGCCGGTGTTCAGGAACGACGCGCGCGAGGCCGAATTCTATGCGCTGCTGCTGTTTGCCACACTGGGAGCGCTGGTGCTGGCCGGGGCGGCGGATGTGATGGAGATGCTGCTCGGTGTGCTGCTGACCTCGGTCGGCAGTTATCCGCTGGTCGTCTACCGCCGCGCCGATCGGCTGGCGCTGGAGGCGGTGCTGAAATACTACCTGTTAGGTGCGCTGGCGAATCTCGCGCTGATCCTAGGGCTGGTGCTGCTGTATGCGCTCAGCGCCAGCACACTGCTCAGCGATTTTGGCGGGTTGGCGCCGACCAACACGGTTGCCGTGGCGCTGGCCTTGTCGCTGACGCTGGCGGGTCTCGGCTTCAAGGCGGGTTATGTGCCCACACACTACTGGATACCGGACGTGTACCAGGGCGCCACCGTGCCGGTGGCGGCGCTGCTGTCGGTGATTCCCAAAGTGGCGGCGCTGCTGGCGGTGGCGCGTCTCTGTCAAGCATTGCCGGAACAGCTCGGCTGGCCAGCGCTGACGGCAGGGCTGGCGGCAGTGACCATGACCTGGGGCAATCTCGCCGCCTTCCGCCAGAACGACATTCGCCGGCTGCTCGGCTATTCCAGCATCTCTCAGGCGGGGTATCTGTTAATGGGTGTGACGGCGCTGACGGATTCGCCGCTGGCACTGACGGCGCTGCTCTATCATTTCGTCGCCTATGCGGCGGCCAACATAGGCGCGTTTGCCGTTCTCGCCGCGAGCGGGCATCACACCATTGCCGCTCATGCCGGACTGGTGCGCCAGCGGCCCTGGCTGGTATTTGCCATGGCAGTGTGCCTGCTGTCCTTCATGGGGCTGCCCCCGCTGGCCGGGTTTGTCGGCAAGTTTGCGCTGTTTACGGCGGCCTTACAGGCGGGGTGGGTCTGGCTGGTGGTGTTGGCGCTGATCAATACTGTGCTGTCGCTGTACTACTACCTGCGCGTGATCGGCCCAATGGTTCTGCAACCGCCCCGGCACGAGCCGGTCGGCAGCGGGCAGGGAACGGTGATCGCGCTGCTGGGAGGGGGGCTATCGCTGGCGCTGGGGCTGGGGGCCTATGGGCTGCTGGGGGTGGGAAAGACACTGACGCTGTTGCCCTGAGGCGCCTCCTGCGCGGCTGGGCTCGTTTCGAAGACACCAAATAGAGGAAAGAGGTACGGCGGTGTGAGGCGGAGCTTGCGATTTCTTGCGATGTCAGTACAGCGGCTGGTGGTACTGGAAGGTGTCTTGTTGCTGGCGGGCTGCAGCGGTCCGCTGTCGACGTTGGACCCGGCAGGGCGCAGCGCCGAGCGTATCGCCACCCTCTTCTGGTGGCTGGCCGCCGGGGCCGTCATCGTCTGGGTCGCCGTTATCGGTCTTGCCGTCTACGCGGTTCGCCTCCGACCCGAGCCGCACAGTCAGCGCGGAGCGAAGCTCCTGATCATCGGCGGCGGCGTGGTGTTGCCGTCACTGGTGCTGGCCGGGTATCTGGTCTATGGGCTTTCCCTGTTGCCGGAGCTGCTGGAGCCGGCGCCGGAGGGAAGCCTGCGGATCGCCGTCTCCGGCGAGCAGTGGTGGTGGCGCGTGCGCTATCAAGTGCCGGACGGTGAGGCCGTCGAGTTGGCCAACGAGCTCCGCCTGCCCGTCGGCGAGCCAGTGGAGCTTCTTCTGGATAGCCCCGACGTCATCCACTCCTTCTGGGTTCCCTCGCTTGCCGGCAAGATCGACATGATCCCAGGACGCGTTAACCGGATGGCCCTGGAGCCGACGAAGACCGGGGTCTTCCGGGGTGCCTGCGCTGAGTACTGCGGGACGGCCCATGCCTTGATGAACTTCTACGTCGTGGTGGAGGAGGCAGAAAGCTTCGCCCGCTGGCTCGCGCGCCAGGAAGAGCCGGCTCAGGCTCCGGCAGGGCCGCTCGCGGCACGCGGGCGAGAGCTGTTTCTCGCCAACGGCTGCGGCGCCTGCCACGCAGTCCGGGGGACTGCGGCCGACGGCGTTGTGGGCCCCGATCTGACCCACGTAGGCAGCCGCCTGAGCCTCGGCGCTGGGATCCTGCCCAACGAGGCCGACGACTTCCGACAGTGGATTGCGCGCACAGAAGACATCAAGCCGGGGGTTCATATGCCCGCCTTCGGCATGTTGCCGCCGGAGGACTTGCGAGCGTTGGCGACCTATCTGGACGGATTGCAATGAAAACACCACCGGGAAAGGATCCAAAACCGTTCGAAGTGGCTCCCGGGGACGTGGAACCGCTTCAGGAAGCGCCTCCCGTCGAGGTCCAACGCGCCCAGGCGGAGCGGTTGCTGAAGGCGTGGAAGACGCCCGAGGGGTGGCGCTACTGGTCAGCCGTCAACAATTCGGAAGTGGGTGTGTGGTACACAGCCACCGCCTTCGCCTTCTTTCTCTTCGGCGGCATTCTGGCGCTCATGATACGCACCCAACTGGCTGTGCCGGACAACGATTTTTTGTCCGCGGAGCTTTACAACCAGGTGTTTACTCTGCACGGCTCGGTGATGATGTTCCTATTTGCCGTGCCGCTCTTCGAAGCCTTCTCTATCTTTGTGCTGCCGGAGATGCTGGGAGCACGTGATCTGCCCTTTCCCCGGCTGTCGGCCTACGGCTTCTGGAGCTTTTTGCTGGGCGGCATCTTTGTCTGCGGTTCTCTTTTTTTCAACGCGGCGCCGCGGGGCGGCTGGTTCATGTACCCGCCGTTGGCGAGCGAGTACCAGCCGGGTATCGGTAATGACATCTGGCTGCTCGGCCTCTCCTTTATCGAGCTTGCCTCCATCGCCGCCGCGGTGGAGATCATCGTCGGGGTGCTCAAAACCCGTCCGCCGGGCATGCGCATCAACCTCATGCCGCTCTACACGTGGTACATCCTGGTCGTGGCCGGAATGATCCTGTTCGCCTTTCCACCGCTGATCGCCGGGGACATCCTGCTCGAGCTCGAGCGGTTACTCCACTGGCCCTTCTTCGATCCGGACCGGGGGGGCGACCCGCTCCTGTGGCAGCACCTGTTCTGGATCTTCGGCCACCCGGAAGTCTACATCATCTTTCTGCCGTCCATCGCGCTGGTGGCGATGATCGTACCGACGTTTGCCCGCACGCCGATGGTGGGTTACGGCTGGATCGTTCTGGCGGCGGTCGGCACTGGCTTTTTGAGCTTCGGGCTGTGGGTGCACCACATGTTCACCACCGGCCTGCCGGGCATCTCGCTCGGGCTTTTCTCCGCCGCCTCCGAGGCGGTGGCGATCCCCACCGGGGTGCAGCTCTTCTGCTTCATTGCCACGCTGCTGGCGGGACACGTGGTACGCTCAGTGCCCATCCTCTTTGTCTCCGGCGGCCTGGCCGTGTTCGTGCTGGGCGGGCTCACCGGTATCATGGTGGCCCTGGTGCCGTTCGACTTCCAGGCCCATGATAGCTATTTCGTTGTGGCGCACCTGCACTATGTGCTGGTTGGCGGGGTGGTCTTTCCAGTCATTGCCGGCTTTTACTATTTTTTTCCCCTGATGAGCGGCAAGAAGCTTTCCGATCGGCTCGGTAGAATTGCTTTCTGGCTCCTGTTCATCGGCTTTAACATCACCTTCCTGCCGATGCACCTCAGCGGTCTGCTGGGCATGCCACGGCGCGTGTTCACCTACGCTCCCAACCTCGGTTTCGATGGGCTAAACCTCATCTCCAGCATCGGTGCCTTTATCTTAGCTGCTGGCTTTGCCGTTTTTGTGTGGGATGTCCTACGCCCCAAGGGCAAGCAGCCGTATGCGCAGCGCAATCCGTGGGGTGCCGGCACGCTGGAGTGGACGGCGGAAATGCCAGACAAGCCGTGGGGTATCCGCTCCATCCCCGAGATCGACGGTCGTTACCCGCTGTGGGACCAGCCGAACTTCTTGCGCGATGTCGATGAGGGTCGGTTCTACCTGCCCGACGCCGAGGAGGGCAAGCGCGAGACCATCATTACCACGACGATCGATGCCCAGCCGATCCAGTGCCTGCGTGTTCCTGGGCCAACATGGATTACCCTGTTCGCCGCCCTGTTCACCGGTGGCGTGTTCATCTTCACCACCTTCCATCTCTATTGGCCCGCCCTCATCAGCGGGGTGCTGGCCTTCGCCTTCATCATCGTCTGGCTGTGGACGGGGACCGCCCTGATCCCGGAGAAGGAGAAAAAAAATGTCGGCCTCGGCCTGACGCTGCCGCTCTACGGTTCAGGGCCGAAGTCGGTCGGTTGGTGGGCGATGTTTATCACCATGCTCGGCGACATGACTGCCTTCGCAGGCCTCATCTTCGGCTACTTCTTCTATTGGACGATCCACGACGACTTTCCACCCGATCCCTTGCCAGGGCCGAGCGTCTTCTGGCTCATGCTGGGGGGCGCTGCGCTGCTGCTGGGGTCGTGGGGC
The DNA here is from genome assembly GCA_049282355.1 of Gammaproteobacteria bacterium. Taxonomy (GTDB): domain Bacteria; phylum Pseudomonadota; class Gammaproteobacteria; order HK1; family HK1; genus JAGTVB01. Next base: position 6,694 of record JBAPTW010000066.1, read on the forward strand.
TTGACTGTGCTGGCACGTCGTTGGAACGAGCGCGACCGCCGAGCTGCTTTTTATTCCGGGTTACTGACAGCCGCCATGTTGGCCGTGGCCGGCGGTGCAGTCCTTCTCGCCGACCCGTGGCTCGCCGGCCTCGATCCGGCGAGCCATGTCTATCCGGCGACGGTCTGGGTGCTGGTGCTGTGGACGGTGCTGCACGTAACGGTGGGAGTAATCATGCAGGGCTATTGCCTCGCGCGACGCCTGGCGGGGCGCATGACCGCCCGCTACGACATCGACATCCGTAACGTCACGCTCTACTGGCACTTCGTTGCCATTACGGTAGCCATCACCGTGGCTGTGATCGCGGGTTTTCCCCTCGTGGTCTGATGGCGAGAGACCTGAATATGGAACGTCTTCCGGAGAAGAATGAAAGCCTGTGGCTGATCGTCGTCTCGCCGACCATCTGGGCCGCGCACTTTTTGCTGTGTTACATCACCACTGCGGTCTGGTGCGCGAAGGTGGTCGGCCGCGACGGGCCTCTCGGTGATGTCCGTGTGGTAATTGCCATTTACACAGTGCTTGCTCTCGTTGGGATCGGCATTGCCGGCTGGACCGCTTTCCGACGCCACAGCTACGGCAATGCCACCGTCCCCCATGACTTCGATACGCCGGCGGATCGCCACCGTTTCCTGGGCTTTGCCACGCTGCTGCTGTCGGGCCTGAGTGCCATGGCTACGTTCTATGTGGCGCTCGCCTTCGTTGTCATCGAGACCTGCCACTAAATGAAGAAGGTGAGCCGAATGACCCAAAGCCTAACGTTATGCGCCGCACTCTGTTGATTTTGGGACTGCTCATGCTTGCTGGCGTATGGCTGGGGCCGCTGCCGCAGCTGGCGGGGCAAGCCTTCTTTGCGCACATGGCGATGCACATGGGCGTGGTGGCCGTAGCGGCGCCGCTTCTTGCACTCGGACTTGCCGGGGGGCGTTTCGACCCGGTGCCCAAGGCGCCTCGGTGGTTTGCCCCAATCCCGGCCTCGGTGCTGGAACTGGTCGTGGTATGGGCCTGGCACGCGCCGGTGCTGCATCACGCCGCGCGCCACTCTTCGGTGGGGTTGGTGGCGGAGCAGGGAATGTTTCTCCTCGCCGGCCTGCTCTTGTGGCTGTCGGCTTTCGGCGGGGAGGCGTTGCGCGGTGGGAAGCGGGCGGCGGCCGGCGTCGTGGGGCTGTTGCTCACGGTCATGCACATGACGCTGCTGGGAGCGCTGCTGGCTCTTTCGACGCGGCCCCTTTACCAACACCCCGGCGCCTCGGAGCAGGCTAGACAGGCGTTCGTCGGGCTCTCGCCCCTTGAAGACCAGCACCTGGGTGGGGCCATTATGCTCCTCGTGGGGGGGGCCGCCTACCTGCTCGGCGGTCTCTGGCTGACGGTGGGGCTGCTTCGGGGCAAGGGGCTCGAACCAGGAGAGCAGCTATGACACGCCTATTTAGGTTCGCCAAATATTTTGCCCTGTTCCTGGTTGTGCTCGCCGTCGGCGGTTTTCTCATGGTCGCCTCCGGGATCATTCCGTTCACAGCCAGTTCCGGCCACTGGGCCCTCACCCGCTGGTTTCTGCACTTTTCCATGCAGCGCTCCGTTGCCACCCACAGCATCGGAATCAAGGCCCCGCCACTCGCTTTGCTCGACGATCCCGGACTGGTGCTGAAAGGGGCTGGTCATTATGAGTCTGAGTGTCGCTTTTGCCACGGCAGCCCCGAGCTGCGCCATCCGCGGGTGGCTGCCGCAATGACCCCGCCCCCGCCCTACCTGCCCTCCAAAATTCCCCATTGGGAGCCTGAGGAGCTTTTTTACATCGTCAAGCACGGTGTCAAGTTCACTGGCATGCCTGCCTGGCCGGCCCGCCACCGGGATGACGAGGTCTGGGCGATGGTGGCTTTTCTGCGCGCACTCCCGGCGCTGGATGTAGCCACCTACCGAAAGCTCGTGAGCGGCAACCCCGCCCCGCGCCTGGAACCGCCGGTCCAGGCCTTGCTGGAACGGGAGGAGATTCTCGAGACGGTTACCGAGAGTTGCGGGCGCTGCCATGGGGTAAACGGCCTTGGTCGAGGGGTGGGCGCCTTTCCCCGGCTCGCGGGCCAGCGCGCGACCTATCTCGACGCTGCGCTGCAGGCCTACGCGCGCGGCGAACGGCACAGTGGCATGATGGAGCCCGTCGCCGCCAGGTTGAGCCGCAAAGAGAGGCGGGCACTGGCGCGCTACTATGGCAACTTGGAGGGGACAGCACCCTCCCGTTCCCTCCCGCAAGCCGCCACGGCTATCGCGCGCGGCAAGACCATTGCGCACCAGGGTATTCCGCGCGAGGGCATCCCTTCTTGCATCGACTGTCACGGCCCGAGCTCCACGCCGAAAAACCCGTTCTATCCCTTGCTCGCCGGGCAGTATGCCGACTACCTCGTGTTGCAGCTCGAGCTTTTCAAAAAGGAGCAGCGAGGCGGTTCGGCCTACGCTCACCTGATGCGCACCACCGCCTACCGGCTGACCTCGGAGCAGATGCGCGATGTGGCGCTCTATTATGCTTCGCTGCCTCTCGCTGCGGGTTTTGTGGTGCAGTAGTTATAGGATCTACGCGGGCGGGCTCTATGATTTCTTTATGGAAAATACGCCAAGCAAACGTATGTTCAAGCGAGGAGGCGAAGCGTTATTTCCTTTTCGGTAGTCGAAATCATACTATTCAAGTTGTTTGTTTTTTTACGGGCATGGATGCTGCTTTAACCACGGTCACCACTCACTCATCGAGGACTGAAAAATGACCACTCTTAACTGGATTGCGTTGATTCTTCTCATCGTTGGCGGTTTGAACTGGCTGCTCGTCGGTGCTTTTAACTTCGACCTCGTTGCCGCGCTATTTGGCCCAATGAGCGTGCTATCGCGTATCGTCTACATCCTCGTCGGCATTGCGGCCATTTATGCGTTGATCGTTTCGCCGCGCTTGGCAACTCCTGCGACTCCTGCGGTTCATCGATAAGAAATGCCTCGTGATTGACACGCGTGTATAGAAAGTTTCTCTTGGCAAAGCGCCGTCGGTGCTTTGCCCTTTTTTGGGTTGTTCCTGAGCGTGATTAGCCCGACGTTTTCCTTACGTAGAGTCCCTATGCTGTAGCGCCGGCTGGCGGATAGAGCGCTTTTACTGCGCCGGCGCCTACGTCATGCCTCGACAATTCGTGTAAGGGAATGTCCCAATTCTACTGCTGCCATCTGTGATGCACACTCTTTGAATGTGCGCTCGACCCGAGTGAGCGTTGGGAGGCAGGTGCCCCACGCTTTGCCGAGCCCGTGAAAAATAAAGTAATACGTGAGGGTGGCTCTATCGTAGCGCGCGGGCGTTGCCACGAGCGCGAAAATCGATCGTCGTTGTGTGCGCGAGCACTGATTAAGAGGAAGCGTCGAATGGAAGGTTTCACGCCTGTTTTGTCCTCTATCGGCGGTGTGCTGATCGGACTTGCCGCAATTGCGTTGTTGTACTTCAACGGCCGCATTGCCGGGTTGAGCGGTATCATGGGTGGCGTGCTCCGGCCACAAAAAGGCGACACCCGGTGGCGAACCCTGTTCGTTGCGGGATTGCTGGTGGGAGCCCTGCTCATCCTTTGGTTCCATCCGCAATCCATGGCGATCCGCATCGATGTTTCTGACACCACCGTCATTTTGGGCGGACTGCTCGTTGGGCTAGGCACACGCATTGGTAGCGGATGTACCAGCGGGCACGGTGTCTGCGGCGTGGGACGGCTCGCACCGCGGTCCATGGTGGCAAGCGCGGTATTCTTCTCTTTCGCCGTGCTGACCACCTATGTGGTGCGCCATGTGTTGGGAGGAATCTGAGTGCTTGGCTTCATGTTGGTCTTCCTCGCGGGCGTTTTGTTTGCGGTGGGGCTCGGAATTTCCGGTATGACACTGCCACAGAAGGTGCTTGCCTTTTTGGATTTTGCTGGCGAGTGGGATCCAAGCCTGCTGCTGGTCATGATCACTTCAGCGGGTGTCTACTTGCTGTTACATCGCTGGGTGCTCAAGCGATCGCGCCCGGTATTCGACACCGCGTTTCATGTTCCCACGCGCCAAGACATCGATCAGCCGCTCGTTACTGGTGCCGCGTTGTTTGGCATAGGCTGGGGGCTAGTGGGCTTTTGTCCTGGTCCAGCCATGACGGCTCTGGTGACCGGGCAGACCAAGGTGCTGATTTTTTTCGTGTCCATGGCAGTAGGTATGTATGTTTACGGAACCTTGGATGTCCTTACCAAGATAC
>JBAPTW010000067.1:0-1978 GCA_049282355.1 Gammaproteobacteria bacterium
TATCTCGGCCTGGTGGGACGTTGTTGATTGGGACACTGTCGCGGCCAATTACGAGGCTGCTAAGTAATTATCACTGCTTACGCCCGGTCATTGCCACCGGAAGCCTCCGGTTTTCGCCCGGCGCCAGCATAATGTTTGTGAAGGAGAGCTTTTAATGACCCATATCGTTACCAGATTGTGCCTGCGCGACACGGCATGCGTTGAAGTATGTCCTGTCGAGTGCATGGTCCTGGGCAAGCCGGAAGAGGAATGGCCCTGGCTGTACATTGATCCGGATACCTGTATTGACTGTGGCGCCTGTGTGCCGGAGTGTCCCTATGAGGCCATCTTCCCTGAGGAGGAAGTGCCTTATGACTACGTAGCCCCCGCCGGAGTGTGGATTACCAATACCAAGGAACTGCTGCCCGACGGCGTGCCGTTCAGCGGTGAGATCGACGGCCATGAGGTTGCGTTGCTCAACGCTAAGCAGTTGGCGGGCGGCGAGGCGATTGACCTGACTGAGGACATCCCGCCGAACTATATGTTCTTTTCCGAGGGCCCCGGCTACGACGCTCTCTAGTCCCTTAGATCGTGACGCCGGCGGGTATGATCCAGCTGGTGTATTTCTGAACCTAGACCGAACTGGCTAACCATTGCATGGGTTGGTTAGTTCGGTTTTTTCTTTCCCACTGGAGGTCAGCATGACAGAATCATTTCGTATTGAAAAAGACTCGTTGGGCGAAGTTAAAGTGCCTGCCGGGGCCTATTGGGGCGCCCAGACGCAGCGAGCCACACAGAATTTTCCCATCACCGGCCTGCGGCCGTATCCGGCATTTGTCTGGTCCATGGCATTGATCAAGCGTGCCGCGGCCGAAGTGAATCACGATCTGGGCCTGTTCAGTGACAAGCAGGTCGGGGACCGGACCATCACCGGCGAGGCGATGGCCCAGGCAATCATGCAGGCGGCCGATGAGGTTATCGCAGGCAGGTTCAGCGACCAGTTCGTCGTTGATCCCATCCAGGCCGGAGCCGGAACCAGCCACAACATGAACATTAACGAGGTGCTGGCCAACCGCGCCAATGAGCTGTTGGGCTTTGGGCTAGAGGCCACGGGCAAACCGGTCAGCCCGAATGATCATGTCAACATGGCCCAATCGACCAACGACACTATCCCAACCGCCATCCGTCTCGGCAGTCTGTGGCGGCTGGACGAACTGCTGGCCACACTCGATCGGCTTGCGGCCGAGCTTCGCGCCAAGTCGGGTGAGTTTGATCACGTGGTAAAGAGCGGCCGTACCCACCTGCAGGATGCCGTTCCTGTGCGGTTGGGGCAGGAGTTCGGCGCCTACGCGCGGGCTATTGAACGCGATGCAGCCAAGATTCGTGAAGCGGCCGAAGGGCTGCGACGGTTGGGCATCGGCGGCACCGCGACCGGCACAGGGCTGAATGCCCACAAAGAGTATCACAGCCGCATGATCGTCGTCCTCAGCCGGCTGTCCGGTCTGACGCTGTATGAGTCTGATGACTTGTTTGAGTCGATGCAGAGTATGGCTGATCCGGTCCATTTCAGTGGGGCCATCCGCACGCTGGCCCAAGACCTGACCCGAATTGCCAACGACTTCCGTCTCTTATCGTCCGGGCCAAGCACCGGCTTGGACGAGATTCGCCTGCCTGCCGTGCAGCCCGGATCATCGATTATGCCGGGCAAGGTCAATCCTGTCCTGGCCGAGATGCTCAACATGGCGATGTACCAGGTGATGGGCAACGATCTGACCGTCATGATGGCCGGGCAAGCGGGCCAACTGGAACTAAACGTGATGATGCCCATCATCGCCTACAACATCTTCCAGACCATGGACGTGGTGATTAATTCCGTCAATGCGTTCGTCGACAAGTGCCTGGTGGGTGTGAAGGCCAACGAGGTCAAGGCTACCGGCTGGTTGGCCAAGAATGCCATCCTGGTGACGGCACTCAACCCGGTCATCGGTTACCTCAAGGG
>JBAPTW010000068.1:0-6227 GCA_049282355.1 Gammaproteobacteria bacterium
GCAACACTCTTTATAACTTTTGAAATTCCCGATATAACTACACTCAACCGTGCCCTCGCCCGGATCCAACAACTGCCAGACGTTTTCCAGGTGCGCCGGGCAATTTATTGAAAGTTACGGTAGTGAAAAAGAACAATTATTCTCCCAATACATCTCTCCAGTCACCGCTCGCACGCCTCAGGGCAAAGAGATTTTTGCCGCTACACAACAAACAGTGGTACTTTCAAACAGCTCTTCAAATGAGTATAGCAACAACCAGCTTGAGCAAAACTAGCACTTTCGGAGCAAGTAATAGTGCAACGGATAAAAGCCTATAAGTGTTGGGCAAAGAGCCTTGGCATGACCTCCAAAAGCGCAATCACTGTGAATGCACCTACTGCGCTATGGGCAGCATATGACTATGCCGGACAGCTTCTTAGGAAAGGAGAGCTTTTTGATTCTCTCGATGTTTTTGTGTTATCCGAAAAGGACAGCCGTCTCGACCGATTTTGTATTACTGGTGGGCACAACGAAGAGACTTTGCGCGCCCGTCATATTTAACCCATCCACTTTTTTCTGCATTTAATTAATCAAGGGAAATGGTTTGTACACTCGTTAACGCGTGCTTCATGCTCAATTACTTTAAGGTGACAAAGTTTTCCAGCCCTGCCACTCTATCGCCATTCTAGCCAAAAAACTCATTCAATATCATCACATGCATATTGGCTGTTAAAGCTATCAAGCTTCGCCCAGTATTTCGCTGCTTTGCGTTTTTGTTGATTATTTAGAAAACGTTCATCGTAGTTATCAGATGTAACGTCGCTAATCGGTAGAAGCTACAGAAAACTTAAGATGAGGTCTGAATCCAGAGTGGGGTTCATTATAGAAGCATCGCTGCCTCGCGAGTAAGAAGCTGGTTTAAAAACCACTGCGCTTGTCATAGCGGCGATGTGCCCTCTGCATGTACCCCGTGTACATTGCGGGGACTCGCCGCCGTGCGCCTTGCGGCTCTGGCGCTCGAGACATTTTTTAAACAGCTTCTAAGGCGGTCTGGCAAAACACCAGCCAGATCACCATAAGTGCTCAGACAGTCGTGTATTTGTCGCCACAGCAAGCAAGGATGGGGGGAGGACAAAAGTATAGGTGGTTTGGGCTGCTGCGCAGCAACCGTGATGAATGGGGCTTGACCGGAGACAGTGCCACTACCGACGGCTACTGTTTTTTCGGCACAGAAACGATGCGAGAGCAAATATCAGCGGCAATCTCCTCTATAGAGCGGCCAGTGACATTGACCACAGACCAGTCCGGATGCTGACGGTAAAGCTCATGACAAAATCGGAGCTCACGTCGCACATGATCCTGTTCCGCATAGGTGATGTCATTTGTCCCAAGGTGCTCCTGCCGCTCTTGACGGATGCGCGCGAGTAGTGGCGCACTCATGGTCAACGCGACTACACGCCGACCATCGACTTGGTCAAGTTCCTCAAACGGCGAAACGCCCAACGCCAAAGGAATGTTGGCGACCTTCAGACGGTGAGTATAGGATAAGTAGACACTAAGGGGCGTTTTGGAGGTACGAGACGGGCCGATGATCACCACGTCGGCACTTTTGAGCTCATGCACGCCTTGCCCGTCATCATGGTGCACGGTGAAGGTCGCCGCCTCCGATCGACTGAGCTCGTTGTCGCTCGGTGTCTTGTACAGACCGGCCTCGTAGCTCGGCGTCGCTTTCAAGAAGTCAACCAATGCGCTAAGCAGCGGACCGAGCAGGTCAACTGTCGGCACCCCCGCTTCGTTGGCGAGCAAGGCGATCTCAGTGCGCAGCGGACGACTCACGAAAGTGTATGCAATCAGTCCCCGGCGCCTCTTGACTTCAGTGATCGCGCGCTCCAGCTCGGCACGGGTCGCTATCTTCGGGAACACGTCCACCTTCACACGCACCGTATTAAACTGCGTCAGCGCGGCGTGTACCACGCGCTCGGCGGTTGCTGCCGTGGCGTCGGAGAGCACGCACAGATATCCAAAGACCGCTTTTCGCTTACTCATCTCGTAGGTCACACCGCTGTTGTATATGTCACTGCTCTCGGTCAACCCTCCTGCAACGGCGGTGGCAAAAGCTGCATCACCGCTTTTAAGTTTACGCCAGTTGCTAGCGAAACAGATTGCCGTGGGTGAGATGCCCAAAGTATACGCTGCCAGTCATCGCTCGGCGCTTCGAAAAAGAAACTCGGGCTTCTGAACTGGCTTAAAAGCCGATAGGGCCCTTCAGCCCGACCCCTCAAGTTTTGCCTCCTCACCCCCGACAAACCTCAGAGGGTGTTGGATCTCTAGCGTGCCCGTCCATTAAATATGTGCCGCTCTGTTTATCTGCGATGGCATAGCTAGCTCCGTTCAAGGAAACGGACGCACCCCAAGGACAGTGCACTACATCTTGCTGCACAGGGAATCCTATGGCAGGGTCTAAGTGGCTAAACAGCACGCGCCACGCCTGTTACCCGCCTACCATCAATAGCTACTCAATCTGGCTTGTAGCTGACGGCTAATCCACACCGAAACAGCCGCTAACCTAACCCCGCGCGATGCATCAGAAATTTGTTTCAGTCGCAATTTACTGGCTAGTTTTCTGGCCCAATATGGTCTTTTCCTCAGCGGGTACGATGACTATGGCGGGGCATCAGAACCCCTCGGCAACTATTGCTGACCCGGGGGTCTACAGCGAGCCACCAATGCTCGATGCAACGCACAGGATCAGTCAGAGCACCCCTAGCCATGACGCGTCTGGGTGGACCGCGGAATTTGACATTAACGCTGGCGCTACAACAACATTGCAGAATACCAGACAGGCGGCAAGTATTCCCTGCTTGCACAGGATCTTCAGCGATGACCCGATCGAAGGCAACCCCGAGGTGAACGAGTGTAGCAAGCAGCCCGACGAACCGCAGAGCTTTTCGATTCAGTTTGGCCGCCAAATCGACGCACGTAGCGGCATCCTCGGTGATGTCGACGGCGTACGTGTAGATTACCGCCTGACCAGCGGACTGATCCTCAATGGTCTAGCCGGTTACCCGGTGCTTTCGGCTGAGGACAAGTTCAACGCCACCCGGCGGGTGTTTGGCATCAGCGCCGATTTAGCCAAATTCGGGCAGTTCTGGAACTTGAACAGCTATGTTATCGAACAGCATGATAACGAGGGGCCGGCCAGCAGAGCTGTGGGCGGTGCCATACGCTACGTGCGACCCAAACGGTCACTGCTGTTTTACACCGACTATGATGTTGCGCAAGAGTCACTGAACGCCCTCGTGGCCGCGGGGGCTTGGATGCTCCCCTATCGGACAAAAATCAGCGCCGCACTGGATATCCGAAACAGTCCAATCCAAAAACGGCAACAGAATTATCTGCAACAAAGCATGGTGTCCGCGAAAGGATGGAGATGGATACTCCCTTCCGACCGGATAAAGCAGCTCACCATGGGCGGCGCTAAAGGGGTCAGCACGTTGGCCCTCGGTTTATCTCACGCGTTTTCGCAACGCCTCACCCTGAGTAGCGATGTTGCAGCAATAGATGCATCGACCGATGATGAAACTGATAGCACGGCATTGCATGAGCCGTTTGAGTATTTTTCCCACTTGGAATTGACCGCAAGGAACCTGATAGTTTCCGGGGACAGCAACGTACTCGACCTTCGCTACAGGGTGACAGATTCCTCGCAGATCAGTTCAGCTTGCATCAGAACCCGATATGACATCAGCCGGTACTGGACTATTAACCCTCGCTTTACCACCGATTACAGGAACAAAGCGCACGACAACTTGGTAACTCGGGTAAGTTCTTCTGCCGTAAAAATGGAATACCGTTGGAAAAGCAAATCCGCTTTACAGTTCGAACTCGGCGGCAACTGGTCGTACGAGGAAACGCCAAACACAGATAAGCGCAATTCGACTTATTTCTTGGCCTTAGGATATCAGAGGCAATTCTAATTCACATTTTCTCGGGGTGGCAATTTACTCCCACACAGCTTTGCTGAAGTTGTTAGGCAAACATTACGAAACGCTATATTTCGGAGATACGTGAATCGTGTGCGCAATGTCGGGATGAAAGCTTGCCGGTGCGGTATTGCCCTCGGACCCACACCCGAACGCGGTAGGTGATGTCGCCGTTTCGGCCAACGCGTTTTTGGATGGTGGCCATGTGTTGGCTTAGTGGGTAGGGTGTTGAATGGGATTGGACCAAATTGGGACCATTTTACCGATCCTCTCAAGAGGTAGCTCCCTAACTACTGTAGGAGCACGATCCAAGAAGAGGTTCTCTCCTGCACTGCCCTGAACTGTCAGAGCGTCCATTATCGAAGCTCACCTTTGATGATAAGTACCAGTGGGCGTAGTCTGAGAGGCGCGGTGGCAGTGTACCGCAACATCAGGCAGTTACGTTAAACCAATAGCCATGGCAATCTAAACGACTCTCTCCGACTTGAGAGCCCCATGGTCTACATCGGCCTGTTCTTGAGCGAACGAGCCGGCGATGCTACTTTCTTTCAGGTTTCCTGTACCGCCTTGCGAGTCTGCTGGATTCCCGAGAGCACAGCCGCTCCGATCCATATCCGCAGCAAGTGCTGAAAGGAATGGCTAATGCCCATGGAATCTCGGGCCTCGTCGAAGACGTCGCGAAGCACTCGGTTTGCCGCTGGATTGAGCGCAAAAGCCTGCCGATGCATAGGGGGTCGCCGCCTAGGGAAATTTAAGCTCTATAAGGTCGACGGCTGCGTGCGTGCTAGCGGCATTGTGGAGAACAACAAGAAGGTCCCGCCTGATGACCAAGCTGACCCTCAGCCAGCTTTCCAGTCTCCTGTTCCGCGCCTGCGACGACCTGCGCGGCAACATGGATGCCCTCAGAGTACAAGGAATATATCTTTGGCATGCTCTTCCTGAAGAGGCTCTCCGACCTTTTTGACCAAGAGCGCGAGCAGCTCGCCGAGGCGCTGAAGGCAAAGGGAATGGCGGAGGCGCTGATCGCCTCACAGCTCAGCAATCCGGACAAGTACACCTTTTTCGTCCCTGAGGAAGCGCGCTGGTCCAGAATCCGTCACCTCAAGACCAACGTCGGGACTGCCCTGAACAAAGCGCTTGAAGCGCTGGAAGACGCGAACGTCGATGCGCTGCAGGACGTGCTCAAGGGCATCAACTTCAACCGCAAGATCGGCCAGCGCACCCTGGACGACGACACCCTGTCGAACTTCGTTCAGAACTTCGAGAAGATCCCGCTTCGCGATGAAAACTTCGAGTTCCCGGACCTGCTCGGCGCCGCCTACGAATATCTGATCAAGTACTTCGCCGACTCCGCGGGCAAGAAGGCCGGTGAGTTCTATACCCCGGCCGACGTGGTGCGCACGCTGGTCGAGGTGGTCGAGCCCCAGGCCGGCATGAGTGTTTATGACCCGACCTGCGGTTCGGGCGGCATGCTCATCCAGACCCGCGACTACATCCGCGAGATCGGCGGCGACCCGCGCGACCTCTCACTCTCGGGTCAGGAGAGCATCGGCACCACCTGGTCCATCTGCAAGATGAACATGCTCCTTCACGGTATCGCCCATGCCGACATCCGGCAGGAGGACACCATCCGCCGGCCGCAGCACAAAGACGACAACGGCGAGCTCAGGCGCTACGACCGCGTCCTCGCCAATCCACCCTTCAGCCAGAACTACATCAGAAAAGACATCGAGTACCCCGGCCGCTTTGCTGTGTGGCTGCCCGAGAAGGGCAAGAAGGCCGACCTGATGTTCGTGCAGCACATGCTCGCCGTGCTCAAGGGCGACGGCAAGATGGCGACCGTCATGCCCCACGGCGTGCTGTTCCGTGGCGGCGAGGAGCGCGAGACCCGGCGACACTTCATCGGTCGCGGCTGGCTGGAGGCGATCATCGGGCTACCCGCGGGCTTGTTCTACGGCACCGGCATTCCTGCATGCGTACTCGTGCTGAACAAGAAGGATGCGCCGAAGCGCAAGCACGTGGTCTTCATCAACGCCGACCGCGACTACCGCGAGGGCAAGGCGCAGAACTTCCTGCGGGCCGAGGACATCTCTCGCATCGTCCACGCCTACCGAACGCTCACCACTGGCGAGCCCCCCGAAGGGGCAAATAAAGAAAGAATCTGATTAGTAAGATTCTTCAGCTAGGCGGAGGCAACGCTCAGGGCGTGGTCCGACGGCGATCGCAGCGGTGAGCAGTCGGCTGTGAATCGTGTCGAGGCGGAAA
>JBAPTW010000069.1:0-2078 GCA_049282355.1 Gammaproteobacteria bacterium
CGGCTCGCGCTTGGCGCCGATGCGGGTGTCGTAGAAGCCGCTGAACAGCGGCGTGAGGTCACCGGCATCACTGTGGCCGAACAGCAGTTGCTGCGCCTGTACCGAGCCCGAGGAAAACACATACAGCGGAATGCCGCGCGCGTGCCAGCCCTTCAGATTACGCACCGCGTCCTCATAAACGTGACCGGTGAAGTCGCCGCCGCGGAAACCCGCCTCCCAGATCATGCCCTGCAGCGCTTTCAGCGGCGTGATCTTACGGTCGGCATCGATCCAGGCGATCAGCTGCTGTATGACGCCATCGAGGTCCAGCGCCTTACCCGCTTCGCGGCGCACCGCGTCGATCTGCTTGGCAACCTTCGGCTCCCCGGCACGCCCGCGCACGAAAACCGCCATGCGCTCGCGCGCATAGGGGAACAGCACGTCGTGCACAAAACTGATGGGTGAGGTAGTGCCCTCGATGTCGGTCAGGATGGCCTTGATCACGGCTGCGCCGCCAGGTACTCGTCGAAGCTCGGGAAACGGGACGCGATGTCATTGCCGGTGAACTGGCCCTCCCAGCCGTTTGGCGTGGTGAAGAAACGGATACACTTGAAGTCCGGGTGCTCGCCCATGTCGAACCAGTGCGTGGTATTGCTGGGCACGCTGATCAGGTCACACTGCTCGCACAGCACCAAATACACTTTATCGCCGACGTGCAGGTAGAACAGGCCGCGCCCGCCGACGAAAAAGCGCACTTCAAAATCGGCGTGGGTGTGCTCGGCCAGGAATTTCTGCCGGAAGGCGGCGCTCTCGGGATGGTCCGGTTGCAGGCTCACCACGTCGATGGACTGGAAGCCGTATTTTTGGTTCAGCTCATCCACCGCCTGGCGGTAAGCGGCCAGCACCTCGTCCTGCCCGGCGTCCGGCGCCAGCGGCCGGTCGGCCTGCCAGCGCTCGAACTGCACGCCGATGGTCGCCAGCTCCGCGGCAATCGCCTCGAAGCCGCTCACGGTACGCGGCGTACCCCGCATGTCGTCCTGGTAGATGGTCAATGCTGTCATGGCTGACGTGGTCCCCGCGTGCGCAGTTCGCACTCGAACAGAAATTCAAAGGCCTCCACGTGACGCAGGGCGTCGTCGACCGATTCGCCCCAGGTGTAGAAGCCGTGCCCGGCAATGAGATAACCGTACACCGGCGCATTGCTCTCCATGTAGGCGGCTACCTCCCCTGCCAGTCGCGCGATGTCCTGGTCGTTGGCGAAATTCGGCACCACCACTTCGCAGGCGTGGGTATCGACACCGGGAAACGCCTTCAGCAGTTCGTAGCCCTGCAGTACCAGATGCTGCGAATGCAGCCGCGACAGCAGCGTGGCGTTGACCGAGTGCGGGTGCAGCACCGCCCGCACCTCGGGAAAATGCCTGTAGACCTGCACGTGCAGCAGGGTCTCTGCCGACGGGCGGCGCCCGTTTAGCGAGCGTCCCTCGGCGTTGACGCGCATGATATCGGTATCGCGCAGTCGCCCTTTGTGGCTGCCCGACACGGTAATGGCCAGCGCGCCGCTGGACAGGCGCGCCGAAAAATTGCCGCTGGTCGCCGGTACCATGCCACGCGCGTATAGCGTACGTCCCGCCTCGATCAGCTCCGCCGCGCGCTGCCGGAACTCCGCTTGTGTCACTTTCGCTGAATGCACGCCCGCTCACCCGCAAACGCCGCCGGGTCGGGCCACGATCCGAAACTGATATTCCGCCGCGTGTCCCTTGCCGCCGCCTGGGCGGCCAGGGACGCCCGTGCCCCGTATCTTAGAGAAAAGCGCGACACAATCACATTGATTTGCCACGCGACCAGGCCTGCACCATCCCGTACAGGCGGTCCTTGAGATGCACCTGCCGGATTTTCAGTTCCTCGGTATACGCATCGGAGGGCGTAAGGTCGCGGACCGATCACTCCCGCCCGTGGCGCATCTCCACGCAACCGCGCCCGATCTCCGACACCGACGTCGTTTCCGCGAACTGCATGATGCGCTCGAGCTCGCCGTGCAGGATCTCGAGCGCCCGCGCGACGCCTTCGTGGCCGGAGGCGGCCAGGCCCCAGCAGTAGGG
>JBAPTW010000070.1:0-2706 GCA_049282355.1 Gammaproteobacteria bacterium
GATGAGACCGGCGTTGATGGTGAGGAGGGGGGTGATGAGACAGGCGTTGACGGCGAGGAGGGGGGTGATGAGACCGGTGTTGATGGTGAGGAGGGGAGTGATGAGACCGGTGTTGATGGCGAGGAGGGGAGTGATGAGACCGGCGTTGATGGTGAGGAGGGGGGTGATGAGACCGGCGATGGTGACGGCGATGGAGAGCAAGTCGAGCTGGATTTTTTCGTAGGCGTCAATGGAGAACTGCCGCTTGGCGCTGGCCTCGATTGGGATGCTGGCGTGGTCTACTATGCATTTCCATGGGTGAATAACTCGTCAGATTTCGATTTTATCGAGGCTTTCTTTGGATTGAGCTATACCTTTTTTGACCAGGTACTTGAACCAGAGGTAGGCGTTCGAGTCTATTACTCGCCGGATTACGCGGCCGGTAGTGGGCAAGATATTTACACCGAGGGTTCAACAGGTTTTTCGCTTCCTTATGACGTTGATCTCGACCTCCATATGGGCTATCAAGTGGCTTCCGATGGCGCCCCTTTTGGGCTACCCGCCTACTTTGACTGGCGTATAGGGTTGTCCAGAGAGATCGCGTTGCTCGACTTTGCCTTGAGCTACGTGGATACAGACTTAAGCAAAGAAGAGTGCTTTGGTGGAAGAAATCTATGCGAAGCGCGCGCTGTCTTCAGCGTATCGATGGAATTCTAACTTATAGCGGTTCCTGGGTGTATAGATAACAGCCGCAGTGGATACGTGCTAGCAATTATGGCGCATGATGAGGCACTGTTATCAACCCAAGTAGGAAGCGCTATAGAAGCTATTCGTGGAAAGCCATCCGCGGGTGGAACGGTGTCAGAACGGCCGGCCCACAGCTGGCATCCCGATCGTCAATCGGGAGGCATCTTAACTTTTTTACCTCGCCTCGAATTTATGGCGGTTCCCCTGTTGCCTATTCTCGGCAGAGGCTATCCTTAGAAGCTGTTGGAAAACCTACTGCGCTTGGCGCAGCGGTGTTACGCACTCGGCGATAGCTGCAGACGAATTCATCAACGGGGCGATCGGCCTTTTGGGGTGTGCCAGCATTGCGGCGAGAGCAGAATCCAGTAGTGAGGGAAACGGGCGATGCATGCGTTGATCACAGGCGGAACCGGCCTCATTGGCACCGCACTTTGCAAGTCGCTGCTAGCGGATGGTCATCAAGTCACGATTCTCACCCGTCAGCAAAATCCAACCTTGCCCGGAGGTGCCGTTGCTCAGGTTTGGGATGCGAAAACCGCGGAGGGTTGGGCGCAGGTGGTCAACGAGGTTGATGCCGTGGTCAACCTTGCCGGTGCGAGTCTCGCCGGACAAGGGCCGCTGCCCGTTCGGTGGACGGAGTCGCGCAAGCAGGTGATTCGGCAAAGCCGGCTCGACGCTGGAGAGGCACTGGTACAGGCGGTCAACGGCGCTGCCAAGCTTCCTCAGGTGCTGGTACAAGCCTCGGGCATCGGCTACTACGGGACTCTCGGTGATGAGCCGATCGACGAGGATGCCCCGGCCGGCACCGATTTTCTGGCGAAGCTAGCGGTGGACTGGGAGGCGTCCACCAGACCCGTCGAGGATAAGGGTGTGCGGCGGGTCATCATCCGCACTGGAGCCGTTTTGAGCGTCAACGGCGGAGCGCTCCCCAAGCTTCTGCTTCCCTACCGGTTGTTTGTGGGAGGCCCCCTCGGGAGCGGGCGTCAGTTCATGCCGTGGTTTCACATCACGGACGAAGTGAATGCGATTCGGTTTTTGATCGATCAGTCGACGGCCCAGGGCGCATTCAATCTTTGTTCACCCCATCCCGTGACCAATCGCGAGTTTGGCCACGTGTTAGGCCGTGTCATCAATCGGCCTTCCCTGCTGCCGGTACCGGCGTTTGCAATGCGCACCCTGTTTGGCGAGGTCGCTAACGTGGTCCTCCAAGGTCAACGCGCTTTTCCGAAGCGCCTGCCATTGCTCGGCTATGATTTTCGATTTCCGGAGCTTGAGACGGCGCTCCGCGATCTGTTGTCCAGCTAATCACACGTTTGTTAATAGGGCCACCTCCTTCTCCGCCTGCCGCGTTGATTGCCGCAAGGGGCGTTACCAAATCGTATTTTGACGGGGCTCGGGCGCACGCTGTGCTTTCGGGAATCGATGTGGAGATTGGGGCCGGCGAGTTCGTCGTCATCCTGGGGCGCAGCGGATCGGGCAAATCGACCCTGCTGAACCTGATCGGGGCCATGGATACACCCACTGACGGCCACATCTGGTTCGGCGGCCGGCGCATTGATTCGCTGGACGAAGATAGCCGAACGCTGTTTCGGCGCCAGCACGTGGGTTTTGTGTTTCAAGCCTACAATCTCATCCCCACATTGACGGTGGCCGAAAACTTACTGCTGCCGCTGGCACTGAACAAGCTCGACCGGGATTCGCCCCAAACGCGGGTACGTTATTTTCTGGAACAACTGAGCATAGCGGATAAATTTGAGAGTTTTCCGGAGCAGCTTTCCGGCGGCGAGCAGCAGCGCGTTGCCATCGCCCGTGCCTTGATTCACAAACCCACGCTTGTGATTGCTGATGAGCCAACGGGGAACCTGGATCTCGATACCGGCCGTCAAGTTCTCGGCCTCCTGGATCGCCTCACCCGTGACGAGGGTAGAACCCTGGTGATGGCGACCCACAGCCAGGAAGTGATCGGCATGGCGGATCGTG
>JBAPTW010000071.1:0-3054 GCA_049282355.1 Gammaproteobacteria bacterium
GTGGCGCGAGAGCAAGACGGTGAAGCCCTCCGACAATTTACTCATTTGGAGTAACGCAACGCACTAGGTCGTAACGTGCGAGTTGCCGTAGAGGTAGCCTCGTAACACGCAAGCCCGGTGGCCGAGACGGTCGATAACGCGCGAAGGCAACAAGAGCTGAGCGAAAAGAGTCCGATGCGGCAGCGCTCACCGGCGGGGTATCAGCGGCGACATGGTGCGAAGGATTCTGTGTCAACTGGGGAAGCCCTCGGTGCCCGGCGAAGAAAGCTCGTCGAGGAGGCGCGACCTATAACCGTGAGTGGGAAGTGGTGGCGCAGGCACCAGGGTGACGGATCGGGTTGTAATACTGCAGATCGGCGTGCAGCAAAACGCGCCAGGAGGGAAGGGCCCGGACCGGTGGGTAATCCGACTGTTAAAGTGAGGCAGGGGTGAAATGATAAAGGCACCCATTCAGCTGCAGGATCTAAGGCGGCGGATATACCGAAAGGCGAAGTCTGATAAGAAGCATCGCTTCTGGGGTCTCTTCGTCCACATTGCCAAACGAGAGACCCTTGAGGAGGCCTACCGCATTGCCAAAAGAAACGGTGGCGCTCCTGGCATCGATGGCCAGAGCTTTGCCGATATCGAATCGGCGGGATTACCCCCTTTTCTTGAGGCACTACGAGAAGAACTCCTCACAGGCAGGTACCAACCTCAACCGAACCGGCGGGTTGACATCCCGAAGAGCAACGGCAAAGTCAGAACGCTTCAAATTCCTTGTATCCGCGACCGCGTCGTGCAAGGGGCGCTGAAGCTTATCCTCGAAGCCATTTTCGAGGCGGACTTTTGCCCGAACTCGTATGGATTTCGGCCCAAGCGTTCCCCACACCGGGCGCTGGCGGAAGTCCGGCGCAGTGCGTTGCGGCGAATGACCAAGGTGATCGACGTGGATCTGTCACGCTACTTTGACACGATTCGACATTCGGTGCTGTTGGAAAAGATCGCGAAGCGGGTCGAGGACCCGCAGGTCATGCACCTGGTGAAGCAGATGATTAAGGCTGGCGGAAAGATCGGTGTCCCGCAAGGTTCACCGCTGACTCCCCCTACAATGTTGCAAAACTCCCTGTAGAATTCGTTGTCACTGTCGCGCGTGCCCGGCTTCGGCCGAGGTATGGCGAGGGATTTCGCGGTGCGCCGCTGAGGGTTTCTGAAGTGGCGCACGATGCTGGGGCAGTGCAGCGAGCAGGACGGGGTGAGCACCAGGAAAAGGAAGTCACGAAAGCCTCTGGAGGTGAGCGTGAGCTTTGAGCCGAACCGCCTGGCCGAGGCGCACCTGATCGACGCTTACGCGCAGGTGGTGCCGGTGCCAAGACGAGCGAGCCGGTGGCGCGCCGACACGAGCCCCGAGGCGCCATGTCCGGAACGAAAGGAACACAGCCGATGAAGCCGGCCCAAGCGGCGCTCTATGCGCGCGTCTCCTCGGAGGCGCAAGCGAGCGCCCAAACGATCCAGAGTCAGCTCGCGGCGCTGCAAATGCGCATTGAGGCGGCGGGCGATGAGCTGACCGTGGAACGGCAGTTTATTGATGAGGGCTATAGCGGCTCGACCCTGGTGCGCCCCGCGCTCGAGCGGCTGCGCGACCTGGTGGCGGCCGGTGGTGTCGATCGGCTCTATATTCACTCGCCCGATCGGCTGGCCCGCAAGTACGCCTATCAGGTGCTGTTGGTCGATGAGTTTCAGCGCGCGGGGGTGGAAGTGGTGTTCCTTAACCGTGCCCTCGGGACAAGTCCAGAAGATGATCTGTTGCTGCAAGTTCAGGGCATGATCGCCGAATACGAGCGGGCCAAGATTCTCGAGCGCAGTCGCCGCGGTAAACGGCACAAGGCACGGCTCGGCTCGGTCAATGTGTTGGGCGGTGCACCTTACGGGTATCGTTATGTGAGTGCGGTCCAGGGGGGCGGTGAAGCCCGCTATGAGCTGTTGCCAGAAGAAGCCGAGGTGGTCAAACATGTGTTTCGCTGGGTCGGCCAGGAGCGGTTGAGTATCGGCGAAGTCACCCGCCGCTTGACACGTGCGGGGGTATCTACCCGCACCGGCAAGACGTTCTGGGATCGCACGAGCGTTTGGGACATGTTGCGCAATCCCGCCTATCAAGGCCAAGCGGCGTTCGGGAAGACCCGGGTCGGTGCAATGTTACCGCGACTTCGGGCACAGCGCGGTCGCCCCCTGCAACCGCGCCACGCTCAATCCATTTACGATGTGCCCCGAGAAGAGTGGCTCCTCATTCCTGTCCCGGCGATTGTCGATGAAGCGCTGTTTGCAGCGGTGGATGAGCAGTTACAGGAGAATCGCCGTCGGGCGCGGGCGCGCCAACGCGGGGCGCGCTATTTGCTGCAAGGGCTTCTCACCTGTGCGCGTTGCGGCTATGCCTATTACGGCAAGGCCATCAGCCCGAGCGCGCGCAAGTATCGCCCGCGCCGCTATGCGTATTACCGCTGCATCGGCACTGATGCGTACCGTTTTGGGGGCCAGCGGGTATGCTCCAATACCCAGGTACGAACCGACCTTTTGGAAGAAGCGGTCTGGGAGCAAGTCTGTGCGTTGCTGGAAAATCCCGGGCGCTTGGCCGAGGAGTATACGCGCCGTTTGCAGGCGGCGCGCAGCGGCGCTGGAGATGAAGCGTCCGCGGCTTTGGAGAAACGAATCGTTCGGTTGCGCCAGGGAATTGCTCGGCTCATTGACAGCTACGCCGAGGGCTACCTTGACAAGAGTGAATTCGAGCCCCGCATTCGGGGCATGAAAGAGCGGGTCCAGACCTTGGAGGGACAAGCCAAACAGCTGGCCGAGCAGGCCACCTGGGAGACCGAGCTACAGCTTGTCATTGGGCGCTTGGATGAGTTCAGCGCCCGGGTTAAAGCGGGACTTGAGACGCTTGACTGGTTCGGTCGGCGCGACCTCCTTCGTACCCTGGTCAAGCGGGTCGATATCGATCAAACTCAAATCAATGTCGTCTTCCGGGTGGAAGCACCCCTGCCCGGATCGGGCGGAAGCGGTTTTTTGCAACATTGTAGGGGG
>JBAPTW010000072.1:0-8038 GCA_049282355.1 Gammaproteobacteria bacterium
TGCCGGCGGGGAAGTCTCTGCGGAACACTTCCAGGGTGGTGTCGCTGGTGAGGAGCTTTTCGCCGGTGGCGGTCCAGCCGCTGAGCCAGCTGGGTTTCTCAGTGATGCGCACATCGTGGGCGACCGAGACGGTAACCGGCTGATTGACGTCAAAGGACAGGAAGCGCTCGCTGGTGGCGCGTTTATCGTCGTTGGCGGTGCGCAGCACCTGGGCGCCGGCATAGGCGGAGGGAATCTTGGTATAGGCGTAGTTTCGGTCGATGTAGACGGCGCTTCCCTCTGTCAACGTATCCCATGGGTAATGCGAGGGTTGCGTATTTCCTGCAACCACTGGGACGGCGTTAACCACCGGATAAAAAAAGTTCGCTAAAGCAAAAAATACAAGAGCGAATAATTTGATCACTATCAGAACCCCCTGAACGATTTTGAATCCGAGGTAAAGCGAGCTGAATGCCCTACTGCCCCTGTGTACTCACTGCTTAAAAAAATAGACACTAAGAGGGCCAGACGAACCACCGTGAACTCTCATGACAGCTTACTTTACAGCTTACTTTGACGATATTCGCCGGACAAACTATTCCTTTTATCGGATACACTTTTCTTTAGAAGCTATTGGAAAAACTACTGCGCTTGCCTGAGCTGCGTTGGGCGTCACCTCAGAATCCTCACGTACTCCCTTGTACACTCCGGTTTACTCGCCCCCTCCCTGGGGGTCGCCCCTTCATGCATGGCCAGCCTGCGGCTGTTCAAAATCGTTCCGGACGATTTTGTCTCGCCACCACGCGCCTGCGTTTCCCGGCGCTCGCGACATTTTTAAAATAGCTTCTTAGCAAGAACAACAACGACAGCAAGCTAGTGCGCGAACTAGCGCAACGCAGAGTGGTTATCGAGCACCTCCACCAAACCTTTAGCGTGACTTATCGAAAACAAACCAACGCTTAGTATTACGCTGGAAAGGTAAAAAAATTGCAGTGTCAAGAGGCAATAGGAGGGAGGGGGGAGTTATTTGGATTGATTGCAAATAGATGGAGTATAACCATGGATGAAAGCCAAATTAATAAAGGCGATCTTCATAGGCGGCTTTTCATAATATATTGTTATTACAACCCTTAATATGCATTCTTACTGAAAATTGTAAATGCGGTCTTGAACAAGATCCAAAAATCTAACCAAACGGACCACTCATTAATGTATTTCAAATCATAAGCAACTCGTCCTTCCATTTTTTCTAAAGTTGCTGTTTCGCCTCGAAATCCCTCCACCTGAGCTAAGCCGGTCATGCCGGGTTTGATGCGGTGCCGGGACAGATAAGCATCAATCTTCTTTGAGTAGTAGTCGTTGTGTTCCACAGCGTGGGGGCGAGGACCCACTAAAGACATGGTACCCTGAAGGACGTTAAAAAGCTGCGGAAGCTCATCGATACTAGTCCGCCTTAGAATTCTGCCCACCCGCGTCACCCTCCGATCATTGCGTGTGGCTTGTTCGAGATCGGGTGCTTTTTTCTGATCGACATACATGGTACGAAACTTCCATACCTCGATAATTCGGCCGTCCCATCCGTGGCGGCGTTGTTTAAATATAATGGAGCCAGAACTGTCTAACATTATTAGAAGCGCCACCAACGCCATAAGAGGGCTCAGTATAAGCAATGCTAACGTAGCAACAACATGATCTTCAAGTGATTTTAGCCACTTGTGAGTACCAAGCAGCGGGGTTTCAGAAAGAGTTAAAAGTGGCACTCCACCAAGCTCCTTCACACTCGGATTTATAAGTTTAAAGCCATGAATGTCAGGAGCCCAATAAATATTGACATTCTTTTTTTCCAGCTCCGCGTATATTTTCGAGATGACTTTGGACTGATCAAGTGGCAATGTAATGTATACTGATGTCACGCGTAGGCTACCAATAAGCCTCTCCATTTCTGCAAGCGTCCCTAACACCGGAATACCAGCAACAGCCCATCGGCTTAACGCCGCGCTATCATCATCAACGACGCCAATGACCTTGGTATACAACCAAGGGTTATCGTTGATGCGTCGAGCTAAATAGTGGCCCAGCACGCTTGATCCGATAATCAATGCGTTTTGGCGCCCCCGTTGTTGATGGTGGTGAAACTTCTCCACAAGAAGCCGAAAGATTAAATGCACGATAAGTTGTAGCACGTAGCTTCCAACCATCCAAAGCAGGATGACCTGGCGAGATACTAAAGAGGATGTTTGCGTAATAAATCCAATTAAGAAAAGACAAAAAACAACTGTCGCCCAAGCTTTGGTGAGCCTAATCGCCATGCGCAGCGCATCGGTTTGGAACCTATAAACGCCGAAGTAGCTGTAAAAGCCCAGCATCAGCAAGACCACAATGACGGCCTGTAATCGATACAAAAAGTCAACGGTACCTACCCGTAATAAAGACAAAGCGAATAACAGCACAGTCACTATAAGAACATCTATTGTCGCTTGCACTGGCCGCAACACTGATTTCTGGCGTTGCAGGAGCGAAGTTTTTCTTGGCTGTAAAAAACTGGCAGCGTCCATCTGCGATTCACCGTTTAAACTGCGCCGGCCTACTGCGAGGCTCAGCGGAGTCAAGACAACCCATGTTCTAAGAGTATGGTCTCGAGCGTAATTGCATGAGGCGGCATGCTCAGCCATATCTTTATACACAATTCAGGGTGCGCGGCATATGTTGAATGACGAGCAAATAGGCGCAATTTCCATCGCGTCGCCCTTCACTTCAGCAATGTGTGTCGTTCTCGACAGCCATCTCGGTTGCTGGAGCGATGTTTTAAAACAGCTCAAAAGCTATTTTAAAAACTACCCCGTGTGTCATAGCGGCGTTGCGCCGCGGCTCGAAATCCTCATGCACTCCCCTGTACATTCCAATGGCTTGCCAACGTGCCCCTTGCGACTCCGGTGCGCGCGACATTGCTAGGCAACTTCTGAAATGCACACTCGAATATTTGACTGAATCGATAGACTCTCCGTCTTTGGTCTTCGATGCGGTTTGGCTATTCGCTATTTGAAAGAGATTGACAAAACACCTCCATGTGATTTTTTTCTGGCGGTGAGTTTCCTGAAAAACTCATGATCTCCATTCCCAAAGATTCCCTTGCCGCAGGCTGTTGTTTAGTTGCACTCTGCCAGCGACGCTGTTGTTACTCAGCGAATAACATTGTACTCAGCTAATTTTATGTTCACCATACCGTATGCTGAGCTAACGCTCCATAGTTGTTGCTTTACAACAAAAACCATATGTCCCCTTGAATATGCTTTTTGCGGGTTCCGGTTTCATCGCCGAGGTGTTCTCTGGTACGAAGTATAGGCTGACCGAGAAGCCTATGTCATAAGTATAGTGTCGGATGTCGGCGTGATTGAGCTGGATGAGGAAGGGTGTGGCTTTCTCGCAGAAAGCATTCCTTGAAGGTCCTCGGCGAACGGATAGCACGGGTGGCATTGCCTTGACTGCAACTTTCCGAACTAAGAGGAGTAACAACGTGCAATAGCGAATAGAAGCAAATAATTACCGATCCGCACTCGGTTCATGCTCGTGATTACTCCCGGGGATGTGGCGTTGCCGGGTCCGCAGAAGGGGTGTTTTCTTCAGCTGAGGGAATTTGTTTTTTCCCCCTCCTGGATTCTGCTCCATGGCATTTTTGGATGCCGACAAGCGCCGTATCTTCCTCTCCAACCGCCACAGAGGGGTCCTCGGCAAACGGTATTTGCGCCAGCTGAGTCTTAGCTTCCCCTTCCATTTCTGGGAGTACAACCTCGAACTCATAGGTGTGAAAACGCAATCGGTCGCCATGCTTAAGGAGGCGTTCTGAAGTGACCCGTTCATCGTTGACAAAACTTCCATTGACGCTGCCACGATCGATTATCCAGTATCCATAGTCTCGATATTCGATGATGGCGTGCTCGCGGCTGATGTAGTCATCCTTGACTACCAGAGTGCGCGCGGTGGGCGAGTCTTCGGCGGGTGTCCGGCTGATGCGCGTGAGTCGGCCAGTGATGTCGTGGCTTTCCCGATGGGTGGCGCCGCTTAGGTCTTTCAATAAGCAGAAGGGCGGCGGATAGCGGCTTGTGCTTGGGACGACCATCGGCGGGATTGCTTTGGCAAAGGCGCTGCGCTGCCGGCGCCGCACAAGCGCCGTGATGACTAAGGCCAGCGACACTGCCAGACCACACCCAAAAATGACCAGGATAGCGGGTGTTGGCATCCATTGCGGCATCGATTTTGACATGCCGGGCGAGGTCACTTCAGGCAAGGGATCGGTGACCGCTGGCGCGGAAGGCGTCGGCGCGAATCTCCTCCCGAGCTTCAGCACGGGCTGTTTCTCCGGTGCCGTGGGTTGCTCTATACCCGAGGGAGAAGCTGGTTGTTCAGCCTTGAGCACCTCTCCTGGCGGCCGTGAGAGGGGCGGTTGATCGATGACCCTTGCAGCGGGCACTTCCGGCTCTGAAGTAGTGTTCACCGATGGCTTCATGGGACGCGATGTCGCCGCAGGCGAGGGCATAGGAAGGGGGCCGTTGCTGGGGGCCTCGGTGCGCTGCAGCGATGCATTGAGTCGTTCGAACATGCTTCCGATGTCGTCAGCGGCAACGGCACGGAAGTATGTCCCGCCGGTTCTGAAGGTTAGGGTCTGGATCAGCTGAAAATCGGCCGCGTCGGTGAAAGCGATACCGAAGATGCGAATACCGGCAGCGGCCGCCTCGCCGGCGAGCGTTTCGCGCATCCATTTCGCAAGCTCTCGATCCTGCACCGGGTCACCGGTATCAACGATGCCGTCGGTCATGAAAATGACAATTTTCTCCGCCTCTAATCGACCGTGCCGTTTGAGCTCGTAGATGGCACGCTCCATGCCTGCGGGGCTGTTGGTGAAGCGTCCGCGGTAGTCGATGATCTCAAGCTTAGCTAACAACCCGTCGCGGGTGTTTTCCGTAACCGGCGTTAGGGGTGCAGCTAAGCGTACCTTCTGGTCAAAGATGACGATGGCAACGCGAGTGCGATCGGTCAATCCGCGCAGGAATTCGGCCACCGCTCGACGCGTCAAGAACTGGGGATCGTTCTGTCGCATGCTACCCGAGTTGTCGAGCAGCAACACAACATCGCGTGGCGTCACGGTCGTCGAAACACCGCTCGAGGCGAGCAGAGTCAACATCATGCCAACCGCCCAGAGCCAATGGGGGCTAACCATAGGCAATCTTCTCGTTAGGTAGTCATCTCAACGCCGAGTGTACCAGGCAACATGTTTGCCACCGATCATGGTAATGTTTCTGTACAGAGAAGTGACGTTTGTGTTGCGTGCACCTACTGAGTAATAGTAGCCTGCGGGCAAATCTGCCAACGACTTGACGCCCTTGGGACCTATCCCGGCATGGTAAATACGGGCACCTCCCAGCACAACGTCACTGACACAATGGGCTTGGCCTTAGCTACACTCTAAAGCTCACGTATGCAAATTCCTGGCTACACCATCGAGACCGAGATCGGCAAGGGAGGGATGGCCACAGTCTACCTTGCGACTCAACAACTATTGGACCGCAAGGTGGCGTTGAAGGTCATGAATCCTTCCTTGGCCGCGGATGATTCTTTCTGTAATCGCTTTCATAAGGAAGGCAAGACTATCGCGCAGTTCAAGCACCCAAACATCGTGACCATATACGATATCGGCGCCTTCGAGTCCCATTACTACATGGCTATGGAGTACATCGGCGGCGGTACTTTGAAGGAGCGTATCCGTCAGGGCTCGGTACTCGAAGGATGGCTATCGATACTAAGACAGATTTCTTCGGCGCTTGGCTACGCTCATGCACGCGGATTTATCCATCGCGATATCAAGCCTGCCAACATTTTGTTTCAGGAAGACGGTAGTGTGGTGCTGTCGGATTTCGGCATCGCTAAGGACATGAGCTCGGATGAGCAGCTCACCCGTATGGGTTTTACCGTTGGGACGCCCGAGTATATGAGTCCAGAACAGGCGCTTGGCCGAAGCGTGGATAGGCGTTCCGATTTGTACAGCCTTGGCGTCGTTTTTTATGAGATGCTTACAGCTCGTAAACCCTTTGTAGCCCGCGACGCTTTTGCTGTCGCGTTGATGCATGCAAACCAACCGCCGCCGCCATTGCCTGAATCGGCAAAAGCTTATGAGTCGATCGTGGGGCGCCTGTTGGCCAAGGATCCGGACCAGCGGTTTGCTACCGCCGAAGAGTTGCTGCACGCTATTGATGCTCTCGAGGCAGAGATGACTAGCGATGCATTAATCTTAAATACCAAGGTTGCGGCAGCATCTATGCAGGGCGCTGCTCGCCCGCGGGTGAGGCACCTCACTGCTCAACGTGCCTTGAGAAAGTGGCCGATGCCTGCTGCCGCAGTGGCGTTGGTTGCGGCTACAGGGATCTATTTCTATCCGACGCTCGCGCCCTATCGCGGGCAGACTGCCTCCGTCCCGGACTCGTCACCTCCGGAGGTTGGCGCGGAAACTGTTAAGAGTACAGCCCAGTCCACTGCCCGATCGCGTGAGCTTAGCCCTGCCGTGCAGGCCAGGATCGATCGACTCCTGGAGGTGGCCGAAGCGCACGCAGCGATCGGACGGTTTACCGATCCGCCGGGCAGCAATGCCTATGACGCCTATAAGTTGGTGCTGCAGATCGATCCCCATAACGAGCGCGCCAAGGCAGGGATTGAAACCATCGAAAGCGAGGTGAAACAACCTCCGGGAGATTAATTTGGGGACTATCTGATGGCAGACCCTCTGGGGTTATGTGTCCGTGAAGGGAAGCTTGAAACTGTTGCCGACCACATGCTGACACGCCGGCAAGACAAACCTTTCATTACGTGGTTTATTGCATAGAGGGGCATCCCGGGGTATCCAGCGAACTTGATCCTTGCGTAGATGCTGTTCCCCGTTAACATTCATAAGGATATGAAACAGAGCTTTTTGGACTTTGAGCAGCCCATTGCAGATCTCGAAGCAAAGATTGAAGAGCTTCGCAAAGTCACCACCGATTCAGAAATCAACATTGCTGAAGAAATTGAGCGCCTTGAGGCCAAGAGTCGGCAGCTCACCGAAGCGGTGTTTTCCAAGCTTACCGCCTGGCAAATTGCACAACTCGCCCGTCATCCGCGTCGCGCTTATACGCTGGACTATGTTCAGCGGCTTTTTAGTGATTTCATCGAGCTGCGCGGCGATCGCCTCTTTGGCGATGATCCTGCCATAGTGGGAGGCGTAGCACGCTTTGAAAACCGACCAGTGATGATTATCGGTCATCAAAAGGGACGCGATACGAAAGAGAAGCTTCATCGAAATTTCGGAATGCCCAAGCCCGAGGGTTATCGCAAGGCATTGCGGCTGATGCACATGGCCGAGCGGTTTCAGTTACCGCTGCTGACGTTCATCGATACCCCAGGGGCATATCCCGGGATAGACGCCGAAGAACGCGGTCAGAGCGAGGCGATAGCACGCAATTTGTCGGTCATGGCCGAGCTGCGTACGCCGGTCGTTTGCACCATCATCGGCGAAGGGGGATCGGGAGGAGCACTTGCCATCGGCGTGGGTGACCGAGTGCTGATGCTGCAATACAGCACCTACTCGGTTATTTCCCCGGAGGGATGTGCATCGATCCTCTGGAAGAGTGCTGAAAAGGCGGCGGATGCCGCTGAAGCGCTTGGCATTACCGCCGCTCGTCTTCACGAGCTCGGATTGATTGACGGCATTGTTCCCGAACCCCTCGGGGGCGCCCATCGGGATGTCGATCAGGCGGCTGAGTATTTGAGAGTGGCATTGCAGGAAACTATTGCTGAGCTTACAAATGATGATCCGAAACAGTTGGTCAATGCCCGTTACCAACGACTGATGCGCTATGGTGAGTACACCGAGTAAGGGGTGGATACGGGATTTTCTTGGCAACAGCTGGCGAAGGTGCTGCAGCGCTTTCCCGACGCATCTCGCTATTGGGTGGCTTTTAGCGGTGGTGTTGATTCCCACGCCCTGCTGCACGCTTCGACCGTTTTGAGGGACAAGCAGGCGCTTCCGGAGGTT
>JBAPTW010000073.1:0-3818 GCA_049282355.1 Gammaproteobacteria bacterium
TCAACGAGCGCCACCTCATGCGAATTCTTCGTTCCTATTTCGCATATTACGCACGGGCGCGGACTCACTTGGCATTAGCGAAGCAGTGTCCGGAACCACGTCAAGTCCAATCACCTGAGCAGGGCAAAGTCATCGCGTTCCCCCATGTTGGTGGACTGCACCATGAATACCGTCGTGCTGCTTAATGGTTCGCTGGATACAGTTTTCAGTAGGGACAGGAGTATGGGCGTAAGTGGTGATGACGGTAGGAAGCGCTTGAGTCTCCTGCCTTTCTACCCTCAACACGCTTTGGAATATACCCTTTGGAGGCGATGTGCAAAAAACCCCAGCCTACAGCCTGCTTTCGGTCGCAAGCCGTTCGGCCAGCCGACTTTTGCCGGAGCGCACCCCGCCGAGGATCAGGGTCTTAACACTTGTCATGCCGGCATCGCCCGGAGGGGAAGGAGCGATAGCAGCAAAGCGGTGTCGAGATGTTGCTCCACTGCATCGGCCAGCCGGTCGATGGCGGTCTCGCGCACCGTGCCATAGTCCAGTGCTTGCGTATCACTCAGTCCAGCCCAGGCGACCAGGGAAGCGCAGGCGACGGGTGATTCAAACAGGCCGTGTACATAAGTGCCGAGGATCTGTCCGTCCTGGCTGGTTGCACCATCCGGACCCTGTGTTAGGTGCACTGCCGGTCTGCCCAGCCCGGCGCCGGTCGTAATGCCCGCGTGGATTTCATAACCACTGACAGCGGCGTCGCCGATGACAAGCTTGCCGCGCACGTTGCGTAACTGTTTTTCGGGTTCCAGCGTCGTTTGCAGGTCGAGCAGTCCCAATCCCTCTTCACTGCCGGGATCCCCCTCGAGGCCGCGGGGATCATGGATAAAATCGCCCAGCATCTGAAAGCCACCGCAGATACCTATCAGCTTTCCGCCGTAGCGCAGGTGCCGGTGAATTGCCGCTCTCCAGCCCCCGGCGCGCAGCCAGGCCAGATCGGCGCGACTGCTCTTGGATCCGGGCAGAATGATCAGATCGGCGGGCGGGACGACCTCACCCGGGCCGACAAAGGTCAGCTCTACCTGCGGATGCAGGCGCAGCGGATCAAAATCGGTGTGGTTGCTGATGCGCGGAAATGCTGGGACGATGATACGGATGTGCGGCGCCGCGGCACGCACGGCGGGGGCGTGAGAAAACGACAGCGAATCCTCGGCTTCCAGGTGTAATCCCTGTAGATAGGGTAGAACGCCGAGCACCGGTTTACCGGTGTGCTGCTCAAGCCAGTCCAGTCCGGGTTGCAATAACGCGATGTCGCCGCGGAAACGGTTGATGACGGTACCGGCCACCCGTGATCGCTCGCTGTCGCTGAGCAGGATAAGTGTGCCGACCACGTGAGCGAACACACCACCGCGATCGATGTCGGCCACCAGCAGCACAGGGCAGTCCACGGCCTCGGCAAAGCCCATATTGGCGATATCGTTCTGGCGCAGATTGATTTCCGCCGGGCTGCCTGCGCCTTCCACGAGAATGACCTCGTATTGTTTCTTCAATCTGTGATAGGACTCAAGAATAGCCTCGCGTGCAACGGCTTTGTAGCTGTAGTATTCACGGGCATTCATGTTGCTGACGGCCTTGCCGTGAATGATGATCTGCGACCCGGTGTCCGAATTGGGTTTCAGCAACACCGGGTTCATATCCGTGTGTGGCTCTATGCCGGCGGCATAGGCCTGCAGAGCCTGCGCACGACCAATTTCGCCGTTGTCGACCGTGACCGCAGAATTCAGCGCCATGTTTTGGGGTTTGAATGGCGCGACACGAATCTCTCTGCGCCTTAGTAGCCGGCATAAGCCCGTTACCAGCGCACTCTTACCGGCATGGGACGTTGTGCCCTGTATCATCAAGGTGCTCACGCGACCGCCGCCTTCAAGTTGGGGTAGAACAAGCAGTCGTGACACCAACCGCCATCTGAACCTTTCCAACGTCCGCCATCGACCCGTTTAGGTCACTCTCCGCATCCTTCTCGAGCGTCCGTTCCTCAGCTAGAGCGGTCATTCAGGAACGTCTGAACTCAGGTGCGCTTGAGGCGACGGCAACCTTTGCGGCAGCAAAGCTCGGCAAGGGGCACCTGCAGCGAGCTGCTAAGCAGTACTTTCTGCGACTCTGACTATATCTACGAGCACCTTGGAACTAACGAAGTGGGCAATTTTGCTTGACGCTGTACCTCGCTGCAGCATGCCCACGAGAAGCGGTAAACGCACGTGCTCTCCTTGGAACTGCTCATGTTTCATATAGAAAAGTGGACTACCGCTCAAGCCATCGTAGCTAGCTAGCTGAATTGAGGTATCTACGAATACGGAATGACAGTGCTCGGAGATACTAGCGTCCTTATAGAATGCCCTCAACACTGATCGTGTGCTCCAAATCGCTGATGCGTCGTAGTCTACCAAGGTCCTCTCGGCAGGGTATCCAACGATCCAGAGTTCGTCGCCTTGTTTCAGTCGCTCGGCAGGGAGAACGCCTTGCTCCAAGTCCTGTGCAGCAAGAGGAGCGTCACCCGACAAATCGAATTCGTTCATATCGAGGCGCAGCATGAGCACGTCCTTGTAATCTTCGCCATCAGACTTGTCCCGCTTAACGCAGTATTGCTTGTTAAAGGGAAGGGAGATCCGGGAAGCATCGGATGGAACGATTCTTAGGCATTCTGCCGCGCCGCCCAGATTCTTCATGACATGGGCAGCAGTGGCCCAGTAGTAGTGCTGTGAGTTGGCCAGAAGGATCGATGATGGCCTTTCCTGATTAGCAAGATTCTTCAGCCAGACCAAGCTTTCTGCCGTGATAAGGTGCACACTGGTGGTCAATCCACGCTGGAGGATCGTGTCATGCCGATGAATTGCATTCAATTCCAATCGGGCTTGTCGCTGCCCGCGTTTCATGAGCAGTTCGGCACCGAAACGCAATGCGAAGCGGCGCTGGAGCGCGCCCGCTGGCCCGACGGGTTTCGTTGTCCTCGTTGTGGTCACGCCCATTATTACCTGCTCCATGTTGGAGCGCATCGAACCTTTCAGTGCCGGGCGTGCCGCTCGCAAACGTCGCTGACCGCGGGCACCGTGTTCCAAAGCACTCATTTGACGCTGACCCTCTGGTTCTTGGCGATCTATCTGATCAGCCAAGCCAAAACCGGTCTGTCTGCCCTGGCCCTGAAGCGCCAGTTGGGTGTCAGCTATCCCACCGCCTGGCTCATTCAGCACAAGCTGATGCAAGCGATGGCCGAGCGCGAGACCGAGTATTCGCTCGTGGGCCAAGTCCAGGTGGACGATGCCTATCTGGGTGGCGAGCTCACCGGCGGCAAAGCCGGCCGGGGCTCGGAGAATAAGGTGCCCTTTGTCGCGGCGATCTCCCTGAACGCCGAGGGCCATCCGCTTTACACTAAAATGGCACCGGTGCCTGGCTTTACCCGCAAGGCGATTGCCCATTGGGCCACCGCCGACCTGGTTCCTGGCGGCATCGTGACGTCCGACGGCTTGGCTTGTTTTGCCGGCGTGACAGACGCCGGGTGTGAGCACCAAACCGTCATCGTCGGTACCCGTAAGCCGAAAGACTTGCCGCAATTTAACTGGGTGAACACCGTCTTGGGTCATCTCAAAACCAGCTTCGGCGGTGCTTATCATGCGTTCGACTTTACCAAGTATGGTTCGCGCTATCTGGCCGCCTTCGCTTATCGCTTCAACCGCCGTTTCCGCCTCGACACGATTCACAGCCGACTGCTCACCGCTGCGATCGCCGTCGGACCACGCCCTGAGCGTTGCCTCCGCCTAGCTGAAGAATCTTACTAATCAGGT
>JBAPTW010000074.1:0-14661 GCA_049282355.1 Gammaproteobacteria bacterium
TTCCTCACCAAACCGATACGCCGCGCCCAGCTCTTCGACGCCGTGACAAATGCCATCGCAAACCCCGCAACCAAAGCGGTGCGCACGACGGCCGAAAGGGCGGCGAGCGGTGGCGCGCCTTTGCGCGGAAGCGTGCTGCTCGCCGAAGACAATCCGGTCAACCGCAAGGTCGCGGTGCGCGCACTCCAAAACCTCGGGCTTGCTGTCGAGGTCGCTGAAAACGGTCAGGCGGCGATCGAGGCAACCGCCAGCAGCGCCTTTGATCTGGTGCTGATGGACTGCCAGATGCCGCAACTCGATGGCTTCGAGGCGACGGCCGCCATTCGGGCGCGGGAAAAGGCCGAAGGTACACCGCGCATTCCGATCATTGCCATGACGGCGCTTGCCATGCGCGGCGACCGGGAGCGCTGCTTGGCAGCCGGTATGGATGACTACCTGTCCAAGCCCTTCAAGCGGGACGCCCTGGTCGCATTACTCGATCACTGGCTTAGCGGCGCTATCGACACCAAAACCAGCCCGGTGCCTAACAGTACCGCGGAGCAGATAGAGGATTGAACGAGCTGGTGAATAATTCACCGCTGAGCCCAGGGGCATGAGCGCCAGCGCATGGTCTGATTTTATCCTCGAACGAGCCTCTTGGGCTTGGTTGCCTGGAGGCTTCACTCTTCGGTCATGAGGCAATTGGTAAGCCGCTGTTGTATTGTCCATTGCTATGTCCCTCGTTGACGGCGCGCACCTGGCGGCATGGCGGATGCCCGCAACATTTCTACAACAGCTTCTAAGTGTTTTTTTGCTCAGTAACGCGGGCGGCTACCGCCGGAAGGGCGGCGTTGGCGTAACGGCGATTTCAGCAACGATTTGTCTTTGCCGGAGAGCTCGAAACCTGGCACCATTTCCACCGGCAGGTCGCGCCTCAGAAGCCGCTGGATGTCTGCCAACAGCTTACGCTCTTCGGATGAAACCAGCGACAGCGCTACCCCCTCCTCGCCGGCCCGCCCGGTGCGGCCAATGCGGTGGATATAGTCCTCGGGAACGTGGGGCAGCTCAAAGTTGACCACGTGGGGTAGGCGGTTGATGTCCAGACCGCGGGCAGCGATGTCCGTCGCCACCAGAACCCGTATCCTTCCTGCCTTGAAATCCGCCAGTGCCCGGGTACGGGCACCCTGGCTTTTGTTGCCGTGGATGGCGTCGGACTTGATGCCGTCACGGCCGAGCTGCTCGGCGAGCCGATTGGCGCCATGCTTGGTGCGGGTAAACACCAGCACCTGGCGCCAGTTGCCCGTGCCGATGAGATGGGACAGCAGCTCGCGTTTGCGATCGCGATCCACGCGGTGCACCCGTTGAGCTACCTTCTCGGCCGCTTCGCCCTGGCGCGTCACTCCCACCAGCGCCGGCCGATGCAGCAGTCCGTCGGCCAGCCCTTTGATTTCCTGCGAATAAGTGGCGGAGAACATCAGGTTCTGGCGCCGCTTGGGCAGCTCGGCCATCAGCTTGCGGATGTCATGGATAAAGCCCATATCGAGCATGCGGTCGGCCTCATCCAGCACCAGGATCGCCACATGGGAGAGGTTCACCGTGCCCTGCCCAACGTGATCGAGCAGCCGACCCGGCGTCGCCACCAGCACATCGATACCGCGGCGCAAACGCTGGACCTGGGGGTTGAATCCCACGCCGCCGAACACCACGGCGTGGCGCAGCGAGAGATGCCGGCCATAGGCGGCCACGCTCTCGCCCACCTGGGCGGCCAGTTCCCGCGTCGGGGTGAGAATCAGAGCCTGAGGATAGCGCCTCTGAGAGCGGGCGTCGCTGAGCCGCTGCAGCAGCGGCAGGGCAAATGCCGCGGTCTTGCCGGTGCCGGTCTGGGCGCCGGCGAGCACGTCTCGCCCTTCGAGAATGAGGGGGATCGTCTTTGCCTGGATTGGCGTGGTGCGAGCATAACCACGTGCGCTGACTGCGCGCACCAGTTCGGCCTTGAGGCCGAGTTGTTCAAAAGGCATGTGTATTCCTGATAAGCCGGGCCGGTGATGAAATTACCGGCTCGGACTGGGCGGAGCGTTTGAAAAGAAATCGAGGTAAGCCAGAAAAGCAGAAGGAAGACCGCGAATCACTTAGCGCCAGTTCCGCTTCGCGCCCAAGTGCGGCGAATCTTAACCCATAGCGCGGCGGTTTGCACGGCTAACATCCAGACCATCCTGCCGAGGATCTCTGCCAACGTCGGTTACGAGTTGGAGGTGGCGTTCAACCGCGCATTTGAATGATACACCGGCATTCGATTCACGCCGCACGGACAAGCGGTAACTTTGGAGCTCAATGAAAATCTCGCGACCGTAGCTGCAATCGGCCAAGCAGTGCACTACGCTCGAGGAGCTGGCTGGCGACCCCATGGATTACGTTACCTTTGTAGCACAGACATCAAGCGCTCCTTATCGGGCGCTGCAACGTTTCTGTTCGCAGCCGCGCTCGGGTTTCATTGCTTGCCCCCGTTCAGAGCGTGAAATCAACCACGGTTTGGGCTAGCACGTGCGCTTGGAGACAGGCCGTGACATCGAACGCCGGTTCCACCTCGAGGGCTGACTCGCAGGCGGCCTCAAAGGGCGTGCCCCCATCGAAGTGGCCCAGCAGGGCGAACTCGCCGGCACTGAGTGCCACGATCTCGACCCTCAATGTGCGGCGCATTACCCGCCATTGACCCCCGCCGCTGTCAAGATGCACTGTCGCTTCGCCTGGATAGTCGGGTTGGTTCACTTCCCAGATGCGCACGATGGGAAATTGGGAACTGACCAAGCGCACCGACGGGTGGCAAACGAATTTGATGTCGGCGTAGCGCGCTGCCGGCACTTCGGCCAGGCGTTCCAATGCAAGTGGGGTGTGCTCGGCAGCGTGAAAGGCTTGGTGGTGGGCCCATTCCAAACAGGCCACGTCAGGCAGATAGGGCAGGCCTGCCGCGGGTGAAAACTCGGCCAAGAACTGGGCCAGGTATTCCCCAAAGTCATGCAGGTTTCCGGACCGAGAGGGATACCGGCCGATGTAGCCATGCGCGGCGTAAGCGAAGAATTGCTCCCCCACCAGCCGCACCACCACGGGATAGATGTGGCTCAATGCCTCGGTGAGGCTGGTGAAGACATTGTGGTGGTAGATTCGCAGGCGGCCCAACGCCGGAAAAGCATCCGAAACGATGGCGTCTTCGAACTCTCCGCTTGCGCCCTCGAGGAGAACATCGGCAAATGCCCTTTGCAGCTCATACAGCGACAGCACGGCATTCCTCCAAGAGACGCTTGGCCTTGTGCGCCTCTTCGGTCAACACCGCTAAGGGCGGGATCTCGGTGTCCCACTCGATCAGCGTGGGCACCGGCCCTAGGCGCTCAAGGGCTTGCCGGTAAAGCGTCCAGACGGCATTGGCGACCGGGGCGCCATGATGATCGATCAGCACCTCACCTTGGGGATAGCGGTTGATGGCAAAACCCGCAAGATGGATTTCCCGCACCCGGTCAGCGGGGATAGCATGCAGATACTCCTCTGGGTCAAAACCGTGGTTGCGGGCATTGACGTAGATGTTGTTTACGTCCAGTAACAGCCCACAATCGGCCCGTTTCGCCACTTCGACCAAGAACTCCCATTCCGGCAGAGTCGAATGCCGAAAACGCAGATAGCTGGAAACGTTTTCGATAAGGATCTGCCGTCCGAGCTCGTCTTGGGTTTGCTCGATGCGCTCGACGACGTGGCTTAATGCCTCTTCGGTGAACGGAAGCGGCAGCAGATCGTTGAGATAACGGCCTTCCACCGACCCCCAGGAGAGGTGCTCGGATACCAAGCCCGGCTCGAAGCGGGCAATGAGGACCTTGAGCTTCTCCAGATGTTGCTGGTTCAGCGCATCAGTGGACCCAAGCGAGAGCCCGACGCCGTGCAGGCTGAGCGGGTAGTGCTCCCGGAGCTGCTCGAGATAGTAGAGCGGCGGACCCCCGGCGCCAAAATAATTCTCGCTGTGCACCTCTAGCCAACCGATATGGGGGCGCGTCTCCAGGACCGCTTGGTAGTGGGGAGCACGCAGCCCGATCCCGGCCGAAATCGGGATCGGGTCGGTGCCCCGTGCGTTGTGGCACGATACCGATAAAGTCATCGCTAAGAAGTCACAAAAGGTCTATGTCTTCGGCTCGAGGGAGCCACCCGCAATCTTGTCGCAGGTGCCCTTAGGCACATAGATCCAGGCATCTGCTTGGCGATCTTCGGTCGCAGTGCCCGCGCAGGACGAGGTGGCGGTTTGACAGTCGTTCTTGCCGGCCTCGGCGATGCCATAACATTTCTGCATCTCTTTTTGTTGCGCTAAGGCCTCGCTGCTACCCGCGAGCATCCCTAAGGAAAGCACGCCAGCAACGGCTGAACTAACGATGGTCTTGGTGTTTCTCATTGCATTCTCCTCTGGATGATCGTCAGCCCCGATGGGCTCGGTTCAGTGGCGCACAAAACGATAGTCCGTTCGCGGCGGTCCACGCGTCTTGCGTACCCATATGACGTGTGAAGCGTCGATTTGTTACACCGGCTTCTGATCCCTTTCTTGGTTGTGAATCTCGGCGTCCTTTTCCGCTCCTGAAAATCAGGTAGCACCAAACTTCTCGTGATTTTCCCCCCTATACCTGTTATCTTTCAGCTTGAGAGGATCAACCGATCGCCGGATCGGTAAAAGGCGCTTGCCTATTTCGACGAAATCCCACCGATTTCCCCCCGAGACTCGTAGCCCCCTGCCTCGCCATGCCGAAATAACGGCATTCCGCTATCGAAGAAATTCTTGTGCTTGGTGTTTTTCGATAGTGTCAAGTTAATCCAATGCACGAATTTTCAGAGTAAGCTCGATATGAACATCTACGTAGGCAACCTTCCGTACAGTATTACCGATGCCGATCTGCGCGAGACCTTCTCCCGCTTCGGTGAAGTGTCCCAAGTCCGCCTGATTGGCGACAAGTTCAGCGGCGAATCCAAGGGCTTTGGCTTCGTGGAAATGGACAACAACTCGCAGGCTGATGCGGCGATCCAGGCTCTCAATGGGACTGACATGAAGGGCCGCAACATCACGGTCAACCAAGCGAGGCCCAAGACCGATCGCCCCTCCTTCGGTCAGCGTTTCTAAGACCCCGACCAGCCCCACGCCGGTGTCCGGATTCGGAACCTCGTTGCGTGACTGATGAAACAAAAGCCTGGCTTGATGGTTGGGCTTTTGTCGGGTCGGGGAAATGCGCTGCCTTCAACGGTTAAGCTTACGCATTTTCGATCAATGGCTTTCTGCGCCTTCGGCGCTCGCGACATTCTTAAACAGCTTCTAACGGTGCGGGCTTGCAGGGTGCCCATTAGCAGACCATTTTTTCCCGAAGGGACTTGAAAAATGCTGCAACGCACCATACTTATACTTTGACGATGTTGCGATGCAACATACTTCCTTGAACCAAACCGAACACGGGAGAGAACCTGCCATGATCACCAAAACCTTGTCTGCGCTAACCCAACCCACCAAGGGGATTCTGGAACCTGTGCAGAAGCTAAATCAAGAGGCTGTAGCGACGGTCCAGAAGCTCACCACACATCAGATCGCCAGCCTTAAGAGCTATTCCAATCTTGGGATGAAGCAACTGAAAGTGGCTGCTGAAGTCAGGGATCTGGAGGGTTTTCAGCACCTGATGGCCAAGCAGAGGGACGTGTTACGGGCGTTCGGCGAGTGCTTGATGTCCGACGTCAAAGCGATCTTCGAGATGAGCGCTGACTTTGTTTCGCACGCCAAGAAGATCCGCGCTGAGGCAGCGCCACCGCTTTTGGCGAAGAGCTCGGCTAAGCAGCTGTCTTAAAACCTACTGCGCTTGCCCCGGCGGCGTTGCGCGGCGGCTCTCAACCCTTATACTCCCTTGTATAATCCGGTTGTTTGCCGCCGTGCGTCTTGCTCTGGTGGCCTTCGCGACATTCTTAAAACAGCTTCTTACCGCAGCCGCCAGGATTGCGGCCTGTATGTGCGGTGCCAGAAACGGCGGCTTTTGAGCGGTGAAGCGCAGGCGAGCGGTTAGTACGTGTAGAAGAGGGTGTCGGTCAAAAGCTCCTCGTGCTCTGAGACAAGTTGATCAAGCGATGCTTGCTCGCTTTGGGTGAGCTTTGAGCCGCTTGATTCTTTATCCTTGAGCGCCTTCATCGCCATATGAAGCTGCTTGAGTCGGTGGCACATGGAATCTCTCATCGGTCGAACTCCTGTAGTTGTCATCGTGTTTCAGGGATATCGCGCTCGGTGCGTGTTTCTTAAGACTTCTCTACCCCTTCGGCGATCATCGATAAAGTATCAGATCGCCATGATTCCGCGATGACTCCTGAATGAAGTTTTAGTGACTTTCTGTTTCAGTCTATGTACACATTCTCGCGCGCTTACATCTCCACCTCTTCGAGCTCTGACCTTAATATTAATGCACCCATGTGCCTTCCGGTTGCCTCAGCGCACGAATATCATTTCCCGATAGGCGTCGCAGTAGATGGCTTTCGCGGAATATTCCCCGCGGTGCCGGCGGTATCGCGCGGGATGGGCCCGTGAAACGACGTGTACCAAACGCACATTCCTGTTCCGATTCGTTTGAGCATCATGCCTCTTTAACTCTTTGCTTGCGCTTCGAGAGTAATTCCTTGCCGTCTGAGCTCTTCCAGAGCCCACTCGATGAGGGCGCCTGTGCCCATCGACAAGGAGCCGACGAGCCGCTCCTCGAGGTGCTTTCTTGTCGCTTGACACAAGGGGATATTGAGGAACACTTTTGCCTGTTTGCGGGTGGCCTTGCCCATCACTACAACACGTCCTGCGCGGTCGTCTCGGGTGGAGATAGAAAACATGCAGGCAGGCGCTGCGGGTTCACTCGAGGTTGCTATAGCGCTCATTTCTATCTCCTTTTTTTCTATTTTCACCACATTACGGTTACACCTTTACCATGTCATGAATTTGGTAGTGCATAAATCCGTGTAACCACGCATTTATGATGTGATGACGTTTTGGAGCCAAATAAGGCACGGGGCGTCGAGATTGAGAATCACGGCGCGGATGAAGAGAGCTTGCGTACCGGCAAAAAGCACGGCACCGACCCCACGGTAAATACGCAGAGAATTTTCAAGAACCAACGAACGTGCTGTCCGCGTGGACTTATTGGTGGGTAGTCTGATTACCTACGTTGCCTCCTTTGCCATCGATATCACGTTATTATTGCCGTTTACCGTCGGCAATTTTCTCTACATTGCCGCCTCCGACCTCATTCCTAAAGTGAACCGGCACCTGCCCCCCAAACATGGGTGAATGTCGAGCACTTTCTCGCCTTCTTGGGCGGTATGCTAGTACTGTGGTTAGCCACCCTCATCCCCGCCCCATCGGCGTGATTAGGTTTCTTGAGGGTGGTGAATCCATTGAGGGTTCCCTTCCAGTGCCTAGTCGGCAGCGGGGTCCATGCCCGTCTGGTCGGGCGGAACAGCAGGGAAGGTCTCGCTAACTTGGGACTTTTACGCATGAAAAGCCGTGCGGGTTTTTCCCAATTAATCTTGCGCCGGTGCAACGATAAACTGCCGTTCTCTGAAGCATGATATGGCAGGAGCGATGGATGGGCGACATACCGAAAACGTTAGCGAGCAAAGATCTTTAGGTGGCTCAGGTCGCCTACGCCATCGGCAATCCTTTCGGGTGGTGCCGCGTGCTCACCGAGAACGTTATTGACACGCTCAGTCGGCATATTGAGCTTGCTTCATCAACGAGCATCCCCGTGAGCATAGCGCAAACTAAAGCTTTCAATTATTAATCAAAGGGGCAAAGCATGCCGCAAGGTCCGCGCATCTATAATCTTTTTCCTCTACTTGTCGGCGCTGTAGAAGATTGGGAGTCAAGGCTCCCCGGCATTGCGGACATGAAGTTTAACTGGGTATTCCTCAACCCGTTTCACCTGCCCGGTGCGTCGGGGAGTCTCTACGCGATCAAGGATTACTATCAGCTCCATCCCCTGTTTCAAGGTGAGCGCGAGGCGTCTCCAGATACCCTCCTCAGTCACTTAGTGGAACAGGCAGAAGCCTCTCATCTCTCGGTCATGATGGATCTGACCATTAATCACACAGCAAAGGACTCCGGGCTGGTCGATCAACACCCCGAATGGTTTGCGCACAATGAAGATGGTTCCGTACGTTGCGCTCGCGCTGTCGATCCCGACGACCCGGAAAAAGTCACTGTATGGGAGGATCTGGCACAGATTGATTATCGACAGTCACCCGATCGAGAAGGCCTATCGAATTATTGGAAGGAGCTGGTAAGACACTATATTGATATTGGTTTTCACGGCTTTCGCTGCGATGCGGCCTATCAAGTGCCCGGTGAGGTGTGGTCAAAGATCATTCAGGCGGCTCGGGAGGCGAATCCGGAGGCGACCTTTTTCGCCGAAACCTTAGGGGCTCAACCCGAGCAGATAGGGCAGCTTCGTTCTGCTGGATTTGATTATTTTTTTAACAGTGCCAAGTGGTGGGACTTCCAAGCCGATTGGCTTCTGCAACAGTATGAACGGTTCCGCCACATCGCCCCGTCTATCGCCTTTCCCGAAAGCCACGATACCACTCGTCTTGCCGCGGAAGCGAATGGCGACGAAAGGCATTCCCGCTTCTGGTATCTATTCACCGCTACCTTCTCGAGTGGTGTCATGATGCCCATCGGCTATGAGTTCGGCTTTCGCCGACAACTGCACGTGGCAAAAACTCGGCCGCAGGATTGGGAAAAACCCCATTTTGACCTGACCGCGTTTGTCCGAGCGGTCAATGAGATGAAGGCCCGCACCGCGGTATTAAACGAGGAAGGACCGCAGACGCGCTTCACCTCTCCTGAGGCACCCATAGTGGGCTTGATGCGCCGTTCCGAAAGCTCATCAGAACGGGTCGCCACACTCCTCAATCCTGACCCGCAGCATGCCCAGGATTTTTTGGCGGCCGATTTGATGAAAGCGATGTCTACTGACACAGAGGCTATGGAAGACATCACCCCCCTTCGCGATGCAGCCTCGTTAGTCGAGCACGAACGCATCCAGCTCGGACCCGAGGAGATTCGGGTATTTTGGACGGCCGGCGAGTAATTTCTTACGGCAAACCGGAGATCATGGCAACGGCCGGACAGAGCCCGTTAGCCGTTCAGCCGGACGGTGCGATCGATTGGGAAAAGGTGTTTCTACCTTAGGAGCTAGCTTAGTTAAGAATGTCGTGAGCCTGCGATCCGCACCAGGCGGACGCTAGGCCAACCACGCGCTGAACGATCTCCTATCAGGCCATCACTCAAGTTTCTTCATCAGCTGCGAGGCACAGGTGAGGAGCGGCGACCACGACGGGCCGAAGCAGGGTTGATAGCTCAGGTCCATAGCATAGAGCTGCTCGACGGTCTGTCCGGCGTGCAGCGCGGCCACGACCGTGTCGATGCGATGCGCCGCGCTCTCAGGACCCACCATGGCACCGCCCAGCAACCTATGGCTCCCCTTGTCCGCCAGCAACCACACCGAGAGCTGACCGCCGCCAGGGATGTAACGGGCGCGGGTGGGTGCATCGATGGCGGTGGCGACAGCATCAAATTCGGCCTCGGCAGCCTCTTCCGCCGAAAGCCCCGTGCGGGCGATCTCTAAGTCGAAAAATCGAAAGATGGCCGAGCCCATCACGGGCGGTGCCGGGCTCCGCTGCCCGAGGGCGTTACCACCGGCCAGTTTTCCCGCTCGGTTGGCGCGTAGCGCTAAGGGTATCCAAACCGATTGATTGGAGATCCCGTGGGTGGCGTCGGCGCAATCGCCGGCGGCAAGAATATCGGGCGCAGAGGTGAACAGATAGTCATCGACAGCGATGCTGCCGTGCGCGCCAAGCTGTAATCCCGCCTGCGCTGCGATTTCCGAGTTCGGTCGTACGCCGGTGGAAATGAGCACCAGATCCGTTTTGAGCACGTCGGCCGCGCTGGTGTGAACGGCGATTTTCCCCCCGGAAGTCCGCTCCAAGCGTTCCACCCGTGTTCCTAAATGAATCGGCACCTGCTTCATCTCGGCCTCGGCATAGACTCGGGCGCGAAGCTTCTCGGGTAGGAAATCCAGAATATCGGGCAGCGCCTCAACGATAGTGACGTCAAGGCCTTGCTGGTGAAATCCTTCGGCGGCTTCCAGCCCGATATAGCCGCCACCGACAATGACGACGGATTGCGGGTCCTGGCGCAGCGCCGTCTTCAGCAATCTCCCGTCTTGGAGGGTCTTGAGCGCGTAGGCGCCTTGGCCCCACAGCTCATCCAGACCTGGGATTGGCGGCCGGCTGACTCGGGCACCGGTAGCGATCACCAGCCGGTCGTACTGCAGCTCGAAGGGACCCGCCGCGGAAGATGTGCCGAAAACCGTGTGTTCCTCGGGGTCAATTCGCTCCACTTCATGCTGAAGGCGCACGTCAATGTTTCGCTTGCAGCGAAATTCCTCAACCGTGATCGCCCGTAAATCCTCCATGTCATGTCCGTCCGGAAGTTTGTAGGGCAATCCGCAGGCACCGTAGGACACATCTGTGGTCTGCTCTAGGACGATGACGTCGATGGAGGGATCGAGACGTTTTGCTTGGCTGGCGGCGCTCATGCCCGCCGCGTCGGCACCAATAATGACAAGTCGCATATTCAATGTATCCTGACCTTGATCGCAGGGTTTCTGCCGCTTGGTGATTTCGTGGTATTGCTGAGCCTCCAGCTTATCGCAAAGGGGCTTCGATGTGGAGCGCTCGCCACGGGTCGGTGAGCGGATTTCGGCAGCACGCGGCGGCTAATGAGCCGGCGAACGAAGGTGGATTGTTCGCCCTGCCTGTGGGAACCTTGAAAATTCCAGGCTGCCTGGTGTGTGATACGGGCTCACCAACGTCTTCTAGGTCGCAGTCGATGCAGAACGAAGAACGTCGGTATTTATCCGTGGGCAAGGAAAAATTCCAAGATCTTGTTGCCGCGGCACAGGCTGGGGTGCAGCTCAGCGAAGAGCATCTCGGAAAATGGCGCTATCGCCGCGTCGTGCGATCGTTTCGGTCGTTACCGGCCGGTACCACGCTCTTTGGAGACACAATCGTCTACGGTTATCCAAAAATCGGACGCCTCTCGCGCTTGGATACCGGCCTCACAGCACAATTCTCCCACCCCTTTTGGGTTGAAGAAAAAGTCGACGGTTATAACGTTCGTATCTTTCAGCACGCGGGCGAGGTGCTTGCCATCACACGGCGCGGATATATTTGTCCCTTTACCACCGATCGGCTGCGAGATTTCATCGATACTCGGCTATTTGAAGCTCATCCTGAGCTGGTATTGTGCGCCGAAGTGGCCGGGCCGGAGAATCCTTATAACCGCGATAGCCCACCCTATGTGAGCGAAGACATTGGACTGTTTGTTTTTGACCTCATGCGCAAAGATCGCCAAGGTTTTTTAGCTCACCGTGAAAAAGAACAGTTGCTGTGCGAGTACAGAGTGCCAGAAGTTTGCCAGTATGGCCGCTATGAATTAGAGAACTTGCCGCGACTCGCTCAGCTGGCGCGCGAGCTGGACAGCGCGGGCCGCGAAGGAATGGTGCTTAAGGAGGATTCCTCCCAGGATCGGCGAGCAAAATATGTCACCGGCCGCATCAACCTGGCCGATCTGCGTGTCGGCAGTACCGCGATCAAACAATTGCCAGCGGAGTACTTTACTCAGCGCATCCTGCGCCTCGGCTTATTTCTCGAAGAGCACCATATCGAACGTACTCCGGACCTTTATCGTGAGCTCGGCGAGGCGCTCATCGAGGGGATTTTGGAGGCGGTGGATCGCTGGCGGCAGGAGGGGAAAGTCGCCGATCAATTTCGTTGCCGGTTTCACCGCAAGGAAAATGCGGAACTGATGCTGGAGGCCTTGTACCGGCTACTCGGCAAAGGCCATGTGCAGCGCCAGGTTTTGGAGCCAAGGGGCGAGTACTACGTGCTCGAGTTCAGCAAGGCGCTGCCGAAGACCACAGGTCTGTTGGCCCATCTGTTACGGGGCGGCCTCGTCTTCGATTAAGCCTTGCATGATGCGCCGTAGGTATTTGGGATTGATCAGGCCGACGCCCGCTTTATCCGCCCATTTCTTGAGGCCTTCGTCAGCGGTTACCAACGTGCCGTCGAACTCATAAGCCAGCAGCAGCAAGTCGGCGTCTTCCTTGCTATCAATGATTCCGCGGCGCATCGCTTCCCGATAACGCTGGCGTAACTTTGTGATTGAATTTCCAATATCCGCCGCTCCGCCGGTAACGGCCCGCTTGGTCCACT
This sequence comes from Gammaproteobacteria bacterium, assembly GCA_049282355.1. GTDB lineage: Bacteria > Pseudomonadota > Gammaproteobacteria > HK1 > HK1 > JAGTVB01. The sequence continues at coordinate 12,289 of JBAPTW010000074.1, forward strand.
CCTCGGCAATGCGCAGTCCCCGATCGATGCGCATTCGAACCTCTTCAATGAACTCATAGAGAAGCTCGCTGGGGACCGTTAGATCGAGTCGGCGTGGAGAGCGAATACGCACCACCCGCTCGAAATCCGCGGCTGCTTCGCCGAGATCTTTTACCTTTTGCAGCTCCTCGTAGACCGACCACGGCATATAGAATTCTGCATTGGCACGAGCGGCAAGTCGGATAAACGTTGCCATGGCTTGCGGAAAATCGTCCGCGAACTGAGTGAACACGTCTGGATTAGAGAAGATGCTGGTATCGAGTACATACTTCTCCGTCCGCAGCGGCGCAGCGTGATCGTTTTGGGCGAGCATCTTCGGATTATCACTCCACTGAGAAGTTTTTTTAAGGACAACTGCGCTTGCCCCAGCGGCGTTCGCACTCCTGTGCTCCCGGTACGCACCGCTTCCTCGCCGCCGTGGCTTCGCGGTCACCGGAGGCGCGTTATAAGGGTTGTCATGGGTTGAGCGCGGTATCTATTTTCCCTAGTTGAGATATGCTACCGTTTTTCAACTCACGATTGGGAATGGGCCCATGATGGCGATCTCGGCGTTTCGCGTCACCTTATTACTGCTTCGATGCCTCTACAGCACAATGCAAGGCCCATTCTATCTGGATCCAATCGAGCGCTGTGGTAGGAGCAAGTCTGTTAGTTATTGCTTAATCTGATTATCTGAACCCTCAGCCTACCAGGAGCCAAGGGATGATTCGCCTGCATGTTAATTCAAAGGAGCGGCTGGTCGACGTGGAACCCGATACGCCCCTGCTGTGGGTGCTGCGCGATTCACTGAACCTGACCGGCACCAAGTACGGTTGCGGAATCGGTTTGTGCGGCGCCTGCACCGTGCACCTCGACAGCAAGGCCGTGCGTGCCTGTGTCGTGCCGGTGAGCCAGGCAGAAGGGAAGACGATTACCACTATCGAGGGCTTAGCGTCCGACGATAATCATCCGGTGCAGGTTGCCTGGCAGGATCTCGATGTACCGCAATGCGGTTATTGCCAGCCCGGCATGATCATGGCTGCGGCCGCGCTGCTGAAGGACAACCCGCAGCCTACCGATCAGGACATCGATGCCGCCATGACCGTGATCTGTCGATGCGGCACCTACAACCGCGTACGGGCGGCAATTCATGCCGCTGCTAAGAGCTGATGAGGAGGCAGCGATGACTGAGCAGTCAAGCTTAAGCCGTAGAAGCTTTCTGATACGCACGGCGGCCGTCGGTGGTGCCTTGGTTCTCGGGTTTCATTTGCCCTCCGCAAGACGTTCCTGGGCGGCCGAGGGTGCAGCCGAGGAAGCCGAGATCAACGCCTGGATCATCATTCACCCCGATGACAGCGTGGTTATCCGTGTGGCTCGCTCGGAGATGGGGCAAGGTATTTTCACCTCGCTGCCTATGCTGGTGGCCGAGGAATTGGAATGTGATTGGAGCCGAGTGCGTGCCGAATATGCGCTTGCCAGCGAAAACCTGGAGCGCGGCGATGTTTATGGTTCCATGGCCACCGGGGGCAGCCGCTCGGTGCGCGAATCGCAGGATTATCTGCGTCAAGCCGGTGCCACGGCTCGGGAGCTGCTGGTGGGCGCCGCCGCCACGCGTTGGCAGGCCTCGCCTTCAGAATGTCGCGCTGAAAACAGTATTATTCACCATTCGCCAACGGGCCGGCGCATGACCTTTGGCAGCGTGGCGCAGGATGCTGCCAAGTTGGCGCCTCCAGAGGACATCGCCCTCAAGCCCTCTGAGAACTGGAAACTGATCGGTAAGCCCGTCAAACGCCTCGACACCCCAGACAAGGTCTCAGGAAAGGCAAAGTTTGGTTTTGACATACGAGTTCCCGGAATAGTCTATGCCGCCATCCGGGCCTGTCCTGTGTTCGAAGGCAAACTGAAGTCCTACGACGCACAGGCGATCGAAAAGCAAAAAGGCGTGCTCAAGGTGGTGGCCTTAGAAGATGCCGTCGCGGTCGTGGCAGAAAGCTATTGGCGAGCTGCGCAGGCATTGCAGCAGCTGTCTATTGTCTGGGATGAGGGTCCACATGCGGCGGTGGACAGTGCGGCTATTAATGCCTATCTGAGGGCTGGTCTCGACGTCGATGACGGGGCGGTCGGGCACGAGCGTGGAGACGTTGGCGAGGCGCTTTCGCGCGCGGACAAGGTCATCGAGGCTGACTATTACGCGCCTTATCTCGCGCATGCAACCATGGAACCGATGAACTGTACGGCTCATGTGACTCCCGAAGCGGTGGAAGTCTGGGTGCCCACCCAAAACGCGACGGCGGCATTGATGACCGCGGCCCAAACAGCAGGCGTCGATCCCGGTCAGGTAATGGTTCACAACAC
>JBAPTW010000075.1:0-2405 GCA_049282355.1 Gammaproteobacteria bacterium
GTCTTACCCTTGTAGACTTGAGTCCAGCATCCCTGCTGAACACACCCTTGTGGCAAGGCGATTGATTGCCTACTGATTCTGGCCACGGTTTCACCCTCTGAAGGGTGATGCTGACGCAACGATGACCATGGCTGGTGTTCGCAACCCCAAGTGACGTTCCAGCACCGGGCTAGGGGTTTGCCCTAGTCAATTCCAGCGGCCCTTCAGTGTAGACTCCCCATGGAGGCATTTTCACGTATGGCTTTAGGTTGTCGCCCGCTTGAGATAACCTGCCAGCTGGAAACACGGCGCACCGCAACCATTCCATGTCCAGTGCGCCGAGTGCCCAGAGGGACGTACGAAGAAGTTGCCCCAAGGGCAGCACCAGATAAATAGAAAACGCAGTCGTTACGCCCGTGACTCACAGACGGTAGGAGGTGTTTACAGGCACATGTCGACCATCAAAATTGGTATCGTTGGCCTTGGGAATTGTGCAAGCGCCCTTATTCAAGGCATTTACTACTATCGCAATAGGGATCCCCAGGAGGCTTTTGGCCTTCTGCACTGGGAAATCGGTGGCTACCGCCCCTTCGACATCGACGTCGTTGCTGCCTTCGACGTCGATGTGCGCAAGGTCGGTAAGGATGTCTCGGAAGCCCTGTTCGCACCTCCCAACTGCACCACGGTTTTCTGTGAGCATATCCCGTCAAGCGATGTCACCGTTCGCATGGGCGCGGTCCTCGATGGTGTCTCGGCACACATGCGAAGCTATGACGAAAGGCGAAGCTTCGTGCCGGCGAAACTACCGGAGCCGTCCCAAGATCAGGTCGTTCGGGTCCTCAAGGAGGCGGGCACCGAGGTGCTAGTGAATTACTTACCCGTCGGCTCCGAGCGAGCCACTCGATTTTATGCCGAGTGCGCCCTCGAAGCTGGCTGCGCCTTCGTCAACAACATCCCCGTGTTCATCGCCTCCGATCCTCGATGGGCGAGCCGTTTTGAGAAACGTGGCATTCCTATCATTGGTGACGATATCAAGGCCCAGCTGGGAGCCACCATCACCCATCGGGCCTTGGTGGATCTGTTTAAGAAACGGGGGGTGAAGCTGGAGCGGACCTACCAGCTCAATACGGGAGGCAACACCGATTTTCTGAACATGCTCAACCGCGAGCGACTCGCCTCAAAGAAAAAGTCCAAGACCGAGGCGGTGCAGGCGGTCGCCGCCTCCCGGCTGGCAGACACCGATATCCATGTCGGCCCGAGCGACTACGTACCCTGGCAAAAAGACAATAAGGTGTGCTTCATCCGCATGGAGGGTACGCTTTTCGGTGATGTGCCGATGAATTTAGAGCTGCGGCTGTCGGTGGAGGATTCCCCGAATTCCGCCAGTATCGCCATCGACGCCATACGCTGCGTCAGGTTAGCTTTGGATCGCCACCAGGGCGGGGTACTCAATGGCCCGGCCGGTTATTTTTGCAAGCATCCGCTGCGGCAGTACTCGGACGAGGAGGCTTACCGGCTCACGGAAGCATTCATCAAAGGGACTTTTCTCGAAAGCATGCCGGCGGAGTCGCATGACGACGTCCCCGCCAGTCCCGACGATGAAAAGCTCGAGGCGGCGGGTTAGACAAGAGGAAATTGGGCCATGGTCATCGTTTCGTCAGCATCACCATTTAAAGGTTAAAACCGTGCTCGGAATCTGTAGGCGGTCAATGGCCTTGCCACAAGGGTGTGTCCAGCAGGGATGCTGGACTCAAGTCTACAAGGATGTATTCACGACGTCCCTTGAGGCAAGGCCATTGACTGCCACCCCGGCCGAAACGATGACCATGGCCGAAAATTGAGCACCGGCCGGCGTTCGGCGCCGATTGCCACCGCTACAGTCGTCGCTCATAGGGAGGGGCTCCCGGTTCCTCTCGCCAGTAGTCGCGCCACCGCTCCAGCAGCTCGTCGAGCTGCCGCTGCCAATAGTGCGGCTCGAAAAAGGGGGCCGGGATCGTCGGCGGCGAATCCCAGGGCCCGCGCCACGGCGCTGGCGAGCCATTGTCCGGCGGAGCGGCCAGCACCACCGTCAAGAGTTTGCTCGTTTTCTCCCGAATGATCTCGAGGGTGATTTCATCGCCGGGCTCGAAGAAATCGAGTACCCGATAAACATCCCCGATCGCGGCAATCTGCTTGCGGTCCATTCGGGTGATGACGTCGCCCGCCGCTAAACCCGCTTCGGCAGCGGGACTGGCATCGACAACCTCTGTCACCAGGACGCCGAGGTCACGGGGCACGCCAAAGGCTTGGCGCAAATCATCTGTCATCGCCTGCAACCCAATGCCGAGATAGCTGCGCAACGGCCCGGGCCAGTAGGCTCCGCGATCAAACAGCTCCCTACGAGGCGGCGGAGAACCCAGCTCGACATTCACCGTTTGCTTCTGGCC
>JBAPTW010000076.1:0-17949 GCA_049282355.1 Gammaproteobacteria bacterium
ACCGCGAAGGCACTGGGATAAGCGGCGTTTTGATCGACGTTGATCACCCGCGGTGAAGCGCTGTGGCGCGCCTTCAATGCCTTTCGGAAGAAGCGCGTCGCGGCCTTCGTATTGCGCTTGGCGCAAAGCAAAAAGTCGATGGTCTTCCCAGCCGAGTCCACCGCCCGGTACAGGTACTTCCGACGACCTTTGACCTTGATGTGGGTTTCGTCGACGCGGTAGGAATCATGGGTGGGGTTCAGGTGCGGCCGGCAACGCTTCCCGAGCTCGGGAGCGTAGTGCTGCACCCAACGCTAGATCGAGGTGTGTTCGACAATGACGCCACGCTCGCGCATCATCTCTTCCAGGTCCCGATAGCTCAGCGCCTAGCGCAGGTACCAGCGCACACACAGGAGGATGATCTCGCCTTCGAAGTGCCGCCATTTGAACGGGTTGGTCTGCCTCATCCATGCGCTCCTTGTCATCCCTGATCGATGAAACCGCGTTCTACCAAATCGTGGCCTGTTTTTGCAACAGAACCGTTGAGACTCCCTCCCGACACCCTGGTGTACCCTGCCCACGATTACAATGGCCGGACCGTAAGCACGATCGGTGAGGAGAAGCGACTGAATCCCCGATTGCAGGTGTCCTTCGTCGATGAGTATGTCGAAATGATGAACAACCTGAAACTATCGGACCCACGGTTAATGGACGTTGCTGTTCCGGCCAATAGAGCTTGCGGTGAGAGATCGGCCTAAGACGAGCCCTGGTTGAGGCGTTCGAAGCGTTCTTGGCCCGATGCATCTCGATACTCTAGAGGCTTTTAATCAATGCCTGGTATGGAAATGAAGCAGCGCGGGCTTGGTTTGAGTCGGGCTTCGACGCCGACAGCATGGCATGTTAGGCCCGCGACCCGGTTAGTGCAGAGAGTGGGGCGATACCGAGGGCGCGCGGGCTTGCCCGACCTCGGAAATGTTCTTCAGCTGACCATTGACGCTCTCGATGATGACGTGTGCAGCAACAACTTCCCTCCCAGTAGAATTTACAGGCGATATGTTTGCGAGTTGTTTATATGATTTGTCGGTCAAAACATCTGTCATGAAATATAATTTAACAAACTATTGACAAATCATGAACGTTGGATTTATCATTGCCGCACATGACAATCCTGATAGGGACAAGACGATGAAAAGCATCACCGCCGGCAAAATAGCTAATACCACGGAAATATCGGCCATCACTGTCCGCGATCCCTTTCGCTGGCTCGCCGCCGGCTGGCGCGACTATCGGCGCACGCCCCTACTCAGCAGCGCCTACGGACTAGTGCTCGCGGGACTGTTTTATGCTACGACCTACGCCGCTTGGCAGGTGCCCGTACTGGTTTTTTCGTTTGTCACTGGTTTGCTGCTGATCGCCCATGCCTCCTGGCATGCCTACCAAAGCCTCGTTGTCCGATAGGCGCGCGACTGCACGTTGTGATTGCGTACGATACTCACGAATTCCCCCGCGATAAACACAGAGCAGGAGGTCCCCCGATGGCTTTCGCGTCCTTAGATACGGCCTGCAGGCCACTAGCAGCGCTCTCCACGGAGCAACTTTGTCTGGCCGAAATCTCATTCTTATACGGAACAGCCGAGCAGGCCGAAATCATCGAAGCTATCCGGGCAGAGCTGCTATCTCGACAAACCGCGTCCAATGACTGGCGGTGGGAGGCTGTACCAGACGACGGATTCGAGTTCCGCTTCGGTCAGCAAGGCTGGCGAATAACCCCACCCTACAATGCGCCCTCGCGCACAACTTCAGAGAACGCATCGCAATGAACCCACTCAAGCCGGCGGACGAGGTGGAACTACAATGCGAGCGTCGCCCCGGTGCTGCGGGCGACGACGCCGCAGCGCTTCAAGAAGGTGACAAAACCACCATGTTTTACGACGGAGGCTGCCCGCTTTGTCGGCGAGAAGTCGGTCACTACCAGCAACTCGATAAGGCGAAGCGCATACGATGGATTGACATCGACACCCGACCCGAATCCCTCCAGGCCGTTGGCATTGCGCCAGTCGATGCCATGCGCCGGCTTCACGTACTGACCTCTGAGGGAGAGATAGTTAGAGGCACCCATGCATTTGCCGTTATCTGGTCAGAATTACCTTACTACCGGCACATCAGCACACTCCTGCGGCGCCTGAGAGCGCTGCGGCTGATCGAACCATTCTATGAGCTGTTCGCCGGCTGGCGTTTTCGTCGCCGGCTAAGGGAGGGCGACTGTGGAGCACAGCAGGGGCGAATAGTCGTGAAGGGAAGGGCTCGGCGGTGACCACAAATCGTGACTCAGCAATGATATTTGAATCGACATGCACAACATAGTGCTCGTCGGGGCCGGACACACACATGTTCAAGTTCTAAAAGCGTTTGCCGAAAACCCGCCGCCGGCGGCCAAGCTCACCCTAGTGGTAGACACTCCGATTGCTGTTTAATCGGGAATGGCCCCAGGCTATGTCGTGCGTCAATACACCGCGCCGCCGGCTGCAAATCGACGCCGCGGCGCTCGCGCTGAGAGCAGGGGCCAAGGTCATTGTTCGGCGAGCAGTCGAAGTTGATCCGGAACAGCGTCGTATTATCCTTCATCAGCATGCTCCGATTCCTTACGACATAGCGAGCTTTGACATTGGCTCAACAGTTGCCGGTCTTGATGTCCTTGGTGTTCAAGAGCATGCGCTGCCAACCCGACCGATTGGCCTGTTCGTCGAGCGGGGCGGGCATTGTCAACTTGACGGCAGGGTAGACTTGCAAGGCATTATTGGAGGATGAAACGGGATACGGAATCATCCTACGCCGGCTACCGTTACCCGGCAGAAATCATTAGTCATGCTGTGTGGCTGTACTTACGCTTTACCCTGAGCTTGCGCGACATAGAGGAGTTGCTGGCAGCCCGAGGGATTATTGTGAGCTACGAGACCGTGCGGCAATGGTGCCAACGCGCCGCCAAGCGCTTTTTCCGCAAGTTGCTCAAAGGCCTGCGATATGTGCCGCGGGTCATCGTAACGGACAAACTCCGAAGCTATGGCGCGGCCCGTAAAGAAATTCTACCCGGCGTGGAGCACCGCCAGCACCGTTACCTCAACAACCGTGCGGAAGTTTCGCATCAGCCGACACGGCAACAAGAGCGACAGATGCGCGGGTTCAAATCGCCGCGCCAAGCCCAGCGTTTCCTATCGGCTCACGGCACCATCGCCAATCTATTCCGCCCTCGTCGTCATCGCATGAAAGCGAATGCCTATCGCATCGTTCGCGACCAGGCCTTCAAAACCTGGCACCAGGTGACCTGCGCCCAAAGACCTCAATGAGCAGTGACACGTTCGCTTTCGTGGCTCTCTTGCAACCTCGAATCCGCTAAGTTGAGAATGCCCGGCGACGTTGTTGGGATAAGGCTAGATGATGGGCGCGAGCCAGCTCGCTAAAACATGTTTTCGATCAATTCCATAGCGATGAAACGCTATATTTCTGACCCGAGGACAATAACTTCAATGCTTAAACAAACAATACCTTTATTTACCGCCATGGCGGTAACCATGACAGCACTTGCGCCAGCAAGCTCGTTTGCAGCGGACGGTATGGCCAAGTCGAATCAATTCTGGTGGCCGGATCAGCTGAATCTTCAGCCCCTGCGCGCGCACTCGCCTGAGTCCAATCCCTATGGTGACGATTTCAACTACGCCGAGGCCTTCAAAAGTGTCGACCTCAAGGCCCTAAAAGCAGACATCGAGAAGACATTGACAACATCACAGGACTGGTGGCCAGCGGATTGGGGTCACTATGGTGGCCTAATGATCAGGATGGCCTGGCACAGCGCAGGCACCTACCGTATACATGACGGGCGCGGCGGTGCCGATGGCGGTCAGCAACGCTTCGAGCCGCTCGGCAGCTGGCCGGATAACGCCAACCTGGACAAGGCGCGCCGCCTGCTATGGCCAGTCAAACAAAAATACGGACGTAATGTATCCTGGGCTGACCTGATGATCCTGGCCGGTAATGTCGCGCTGGAATCGATGGGTTTCGAAACCCTGGGCTTCGCTGGCGGGCGCGTGGACGACTGGGAGGCTGATCTGGTTTACTGGGGTCCCGAGACCGAGATGCTGGCAAACGACAAGCGCTACAGCAAGGAAGGCGAGCTCGAAAAGCCGCTGGCCGCCTTGCAGATGGGCCTGATCTATGTGAACCCGGAAGGACCCAGCGGTAATCTCGACCCGGTCTCCGCTGCCGCGGACATTCGTGAATCGTTTGGCCGCATGGCGATGAACGATGAAGAGATCGTTGCGCTGATTGCGGGTGGCCACACCCTGGGCAAGGTTCATGGCGCCACGAAAGCGGACTGCGTGGGCCCTGAACCTGCCGCCGCCGCGATCGAAGAGCAAAGTCTCGGCTGGAAGAACAAGTGCGGCAAGGGCAATGCGGAAGACACCATGACCAGCGGCCTGGAAGGCGCCTGGACCCAGACGCCTACCGCATGGTCCATCCTGTACCTTGCTAACCTGTTCAGGTTCGAGTGGGAAAAGCAGAAGAGCCCCGGCGGTGGAACCGTGTGGGTGCCAACCGATAAAGCGGCACATACAGCGGTACCGGACGCCCATGTCAAGGGTAAACGCAACCCGCCCATCATGCTGACGACAGATCTCTCGCTGAAGGAAGACCCGGGTTTCCGCAAGATCGCCGAACGCTTCCTGAAGAATTCGAAGGAGTTCGATCAGGCTTTCGCCAGGGCCTGGTTCAAGCTGACGCATCGCGATCTGGGTCCACGTGCCCGCTACCTGGGCAGTGAAATTCCAGAGGAAGAATTTGTTTGGCAAGATCCGGTCCCGGCTGTCGACCATAAGTTGATTGACGCCAAGGATGCGGACGAGTTGAAAGCGAAGATTCTGAAATCCGGTCTGACCGTGCCTGAACTGGTCAGAACGGCCTGGGCATCAGCTTCCACTTTTCGTGGCTCAGACATGCGCGGTGGCGCCAATGGCGCTCGGATTCGCCTTGCACCGCAGAAAGATTGGAAAGTTAACAATCCTGAAGAGCTGGCAAAGGTGCTGAAGACGCTCGAAAAGGTTCAGAAGGACTTTAACAAATCACTGTCAGGTGGAAAGAAGGTCTCACTGGCCGATGTGATTGTATTGGGTGGGTCTGCCGCCGTTGAACAGGCAGCCAAGCAGGCCGGATACAGTGTTGAGGTTCCTTTCACACCGGGACGTACCGACGCATCGCAGAAGATGACCGACGTGAATTCATTCGCTGTGCTGGAACCAACTGCAGACGCTTTCCGCAACTACTACAGTGAAGCCAGCTACGGCTCGCCGACAAAGATGCTGGTGGAAAAAGCTGACCTGTTAACCCTGACCGCGCCGGAAATGACGGTGCTGCTCGGTGGTCTGCGTGCCTTGAATGCCAATACCGGTCAAGCTAAACAGGGCGTGTTTACCGATAAACCGGGAACCTTGAACAACGATTTCTTCGTTAATCTGCTCGATATGGCAACGCAGTGGAAGAAATCATCAGAGTTCCCTGGTGCTTACGAGGGTTTTGATCGCAACACGGGCGAGCTCAAATGGACAGCGACCCCTGTCGACTTGATCTTTGGCTCCCACTCCGAGCTACGTGCTATCGCCGAGGTCTATGCCTCTAACGACGGTAAGGAGATGTTTGTAAATGACTTTGTTGCTGCATGGACCAAGGTGATGACCCTCGACCGCTTCGATGCGGTTGGACCCCGGCGTGGGGAAACTATCGTGAGCTTCAAAAGCGCTTCATGACCTCCAAAGAACGGCGGCGTTCAATACGCCGCCGTTCTTTTGGGGCAACCCTGAAAACCCTGACCGGCGATCAGCCCAGGTTGCTGATGCCAATCCTCCCGCCGTCGACGGACAAGACGCCGCCACCGAAGCCGTTCGGCTGAGACGTTACCGGTTGTCTACCTGAGAAAGCCCGACCTTGTCCGGGCGTATTGTTTCGGCGCTTTCTACCTGGTAAGACCTCTACGAGAAACCGTGCTCGGATAGCACTACAAGACGGAAACCTCGCCCGAGATGTTTCTCGACTGCGAGATGGCGGCTGGTGTCACGAATGTTGGGTCTACCCCAAACAGTGAAGCGGATTCCTAGCCCAAGTTTAACACCATACGGTATAAAGTCTTTTTAATACAATGACTTAAGGATCGTTATGGCACTACACTGTGTAGTGCCATAACAAATTAGCTAGGGCGTGTCATCAATTAGCAGTGATTGTGTTATGGGTGGTTCACAGAGGGAGCCGATTGTGGTTCACTCTTCACGGGCATAGGGAGGGCTCGTGAATGAGCAGACGTTACGGATTGCGCGACGATCAGTGGGAGAAGATCAAGCATTTGCTACCAGGCCGTGAAGAGACGGTGGGCGTGACGGCCAAAGACAACCGGTTATTCGTGGAAGGCGTTTTATACCGCTATCGCGCGGGCCTACCGTGGCGCGATCTGCCGGAGCGTTTTGGCGATTTTCGCGTGATTCACACGCGGCCTATGCGCTGGAGCAAAAGTGGCGTGTGGCGGCGTGTTTTTGAGCACCTGGCGGAAGAGGCCGACAATGAATACGCGATGATTGATGCGACCATCGTGCGCGCCCATCAGCACAGCGCTGGGGCAAAAGGGGGGGTCGGAAAACGGAATGCATCGGGCGCAGCAAAGGCGGATTGACCACGAAAATCCACGCCAGCTGCGATGCCCTGGGCAACCCTACCGGCTTTCATCTCACGCCCGGGCAAGCCTGCGATCTAGACGGATCGGACGCCCTGCTGCCCGACATCCTTGGCAGCATTGAGGCCTTTCTGGCGGATAAAGCCTATGACGCGCAGGATAGGGTTTTGAATCTGCTGGAAAAAGCAGGCGTCAAAATCGTGATCCCGCCAAAATCAAACCGTACGCAGCAGCGCGAAGATGACAAACACCTGTATCAGGCCAGGCATCTGATTGAAAATTTCTTCGCAAAACTCAAGCAATACCGCGCTATCGCCACCCGATACGATAAACGCGCATCGGCCTTCCTCGGCGCTGTTCACCTCGCCGCCGCTGTTATCTGGCTTAATTGATGACACACCCTAGGTGGCCGCAGGCAGTTGCCCGCCTGCGGCTCCTACAGATCCGGACGTGCGGCACTCCCGCATCTTATGTGCTGCAGCACATAAGATGCGAAATGTGGCGCCTAACGTTATGTGGCGCTGAAGCGCTAAATAGGCTGTCCACGTTAGACTCATAGGAGCGTGGGCGCCACATAACCTGATCTGTTATCTGTCACTCGATGATCAAGTTTTTCGTACTTGAAAAGGGTTGGCGAAGGAGGTAACGGTGTCAACCCGCCAGACTCAGGCTCGAGCGCCTGCAAGAGCCGTTGCGGTGTGACGAGCTGGCCCGCTACCGAAGCGTATTGTACGCTGGGGGCCAGGGGTGGCGCCATTGGCGGCGAGCCACGCTGAGGAGGTAGGCGGTGTTGATCAGCGAGCCCTTGCCCTTTGTCAGTGCGTTTGTTGCAGAGCTTGACACGGCGTTGAGGGCGCATAGCGCGAGCGCACGGGGGCTTTCGGCATTGCAGCGGCGCTGGCTGAGCTTTTGCCTGGTGGCGATGAGGGTCACCCACAGTCTCTGCTGGAGACGCTTTGAGCGGGCGGGACTGGGGCGCTACTCCCAGGCGGGGCTGTCGTGGGTGTTTTGCCATGCCAAGTTGCCGTGGGAGGTGCTGTTGCAGCGCAGCGTGTGGGTGATTCTGCGCCGCCATGGGATCGGTTCAGGGAGTCTGGTTCTCGACGACACCGACAAACGGCGTAGTAAGGTCACGCGGCGCATCGCGCGTGTACACAAGCTCAAGGACAAAGCCAGCGGGGGCTTTCTGATGGGCCAGTGCTTGGTCTTTTTGGCTCGGGTCAGCGACCAGATCACGGTGCCGGTGGGCGTTGCCTTCTATGAGCCAGATCCGGTGCGCCGGAGCTGGCGCCAGCAGGACAAGAAGCTCAAGCGACAAGGAATGGCAAAGGGCCAGCGACCGCCTGAGCCGCCCCGCCATCGGGCTTATCCGACCAAGACCGAGTTGGGGCTTGGGCTGCTGGAGCAGTTTTACCAGTGGCATCCGACTTTTGCGGTTCAGTGTGTGCTGGCCGATGCGCTCTATGGCATGGCGGCGTTTATGGACCAAGCCGGGGCCGTGTTCGACGGCGTGCAGGTCATCAGCCAGCGGCGCGGCAACCCGAAGGTGCGCTTTCGCAATCGTAGCCTGTCCTTGGAGCGGTACTTTGCCCGCTCTGCGGGCGTGGTCCAGAGCTATCGTCGGCGCGGCGGCCAGCCCATGACGGTCTGGGTCAGCAGCGCTCGTTTGTTTGTCGAGGCCCATGGCAAGAAACGCTTCGTGATTGCGCTCAAGTATGAAGGCGAGTCCGAGTACCGTTATCTGGTGGCTTCGGATCTGACCTGGCGCACCGAGGACATCGTCCAGGCGTTCACTTTGAGGTGGCTGGTCGAGGTGTTCATCCAAGACTGGAAGGGCTACGAAGGCTGGGGTGCTTTGACCAAGCAACCGGGCGAAGAGGGATCAAGCCGAGGCCTGATCCTGAGCCTGCTGGTTGATCATTGCTTGCTCCTGCACCCGGCCCAACTGGCCCAGCTGAATCACCGGCAACCGGCGTTTACCGTTGGCAGCCTGATCAACCGCATCAAAGTCGACAGCCTGTTGGAGGTGTTCCGCGCTATCCTCGCCACCGCCGACCCTGCAAGTCAGCTGCAGCAGCTACGCGATACGTTGGCCGAATGTTTTGACTTGAGACCGTCGGAAAAGCATCTGGTCGGGCGCGACTTGGGACGCATGGCGCCTTCACCGTCTCTCAAGTACAAGGCCTCCAATTGACTGCGCAACCTCTCCAACACAAAGTGACCCTATCGTCAAGCGATAAAAACTTGATCATCGAGTGATAGCGTTGGCGATTCGATAAAAATTGCTCCTGCCGGGTCACATCATGTCCCATGTTGCTTCATAAATAGCCTCTTTGCTCAATAAAAACGTTCGTTTATCTCGTTGACTTTCTTCGAAGAAGATCATTGTAAATATGCTATATTTACATCCAAAATAATTGCCAGTATAGTGTTTTTGTAAAATTATGCTGATATGCCTACTCACTCCCCCACAAAAACCATTGGTTATCTTCGAGTCTCGACAAACGGTCAGGACCTCGGAAAGAACCGTGCAGACATACTGATGCTTGCCAACACGGAGAATCTTGGCCGAGTTCAGTTCGTTGAGGAGCAGGCCTCCGGCAAACTCTCGTGGCACAAGCGGAAAATTGCAGAGGTGTTGGATGAGTCGCAGGAGGGGGATGCGCTGATCGTCAGTGAGCTCTCACGGCTTGGCCGCAGTATGCTGGAGTGCATGGAGATCCTCTCTATTGCCACCGAGCGAGGCATCCGTGTCTTCGCGGTCAAGGGAAACTGGAGTCTTGACAGCACTATCCAGAGCAAAATCGTCGCTATGGCGTTCTCGATGGCGGCTGAAATTGAACGGGATTTGATATCGTCTCGAACAAAAGAGGCACTTCAGGCGCGAAAAGCATCCGGGAAACCCCTGGGGCGTCCAAAGGGACCGGCCAATAGCAAGTTGGATCGTTATCGGCCAGAGATCGAAGCATTATTGTCAGCCGGGTCGACAAAACGCTTTATCGCTGCGCGTTACGCTACGAGTGAAAGTAACCTTCACCACTGGCTCAAGCGCCACGGTATCACGCGAAACGCCCTTAGGTGACGTTTACATACCCCAAGAACAAGTAGGCTAAATCCCAAACCGTATATTCCTGTTCAAATGCGCCCGCTGGTCCCAGTAGGCCTCATACCCATGAATGATCGTCGCGAAATGGAACAGGCAAGCACCAGATGATCGAGACAGTACAACTGCACCGCTTCAAACGCTTCAAGGATATCAAGGTGTCCCTCTTGCCTGACGGCGTCAGTCTCGTCGTTGGTGGCAATAACTCAGGTAAGTCGTCGCTGCTCCAGGGCCTGGCTGTTTGGGAGTTTGCTCGAACTGTCCTGGAGATGGAAAAGGGCCAGAAGGCACTACTACAGGAAGGTGCATCTGTGCAGGGCGTCGGCTTGGGCGATGATGAGTTTTCTCCGGTTAATGTCCCGTCGCTGAAGCACCTGTGGACAAACCTAAGAACCCAAAAACAGGCTGAACCCGACGGCTACACCCTGAAGATAGCCTGCAGCTGGAAACTCTCGTCGAGCGAATCCCGTACGCTGGAATTCGGCTTGTCGCTAGCAAACGATCGCCTGTTTGTGAAGCCCACCAGCTCAAACCTCCAGGCGAACGAACAAGTCCCCAGGATTGCCTACCTCCCTCCGTTTGCCGGAATAGAGAAGCAGGAATCACTAATGACTCCAGCCATGCGCCAAAGACTCATCGGGCAAGGTCTTTCGGGCGCAGTCCTTCGAAACCTGCTGCTCGACCTACAGAAAGCCAACATGGCTACACGGGCTAAACTCAAAGCGGGCAAGGCTAAGATAAAAGAGCCCGACCTACGCCAGCTCCGTGAAGATGACCCCTGGGAACGACTCCTTGCAACGCTCCGTGACGTCTTTTCGGTTGAGGTCGCCGTAGAGCCGTTTAACGAGGCCTACCACACGCACATTCGAGCCAACGTCTACAAGGTCAAGAAGGAGGGTGCCCGCTACAAGAAAGAGGGGAATTACAACGCTCGCGACATAATGGTCGAAGGCAGCGGGTTCTTGCAGTGGCTTAGTGTATACGCGCTCGCCGTAAACCCTGACGTCGACGTGCTTCTACTGGATGAACCTGACGCTCACCTTCACACATCCCTCCAAACCCAGCTCTTCGAAGGACTGCAAGGACTTGCTCATGGCGGAAAAAAGAAGCAGGTCCTAATCGCCACACACTCCACCGAAATCCTCAAGGGTGTCGTTCCGACTCGGATACTGGAGGTGAAGACATCGTCCACTAGATATTTGTCGACCGAAGAGCAAAAGGTGGGTCTCTTTGCAGGGCTCGGCAGTGAGTACGCGCCTCGCATCGACCAAATAAAACGGCACAAGCGAGTCCTCTTTGTCGAGGGTGAGCAGGATATAGGACTCCTGAAAATCTGGGCGAAGAAGCTGAACTTGGCGTGGCCTACCAACCTCGTTCTGTGGACCTGGGCATCGGGCCACAAAGAACGTAAACATCTTTTTCTACAATTTAAGTCCGAGATTGCGGAGCTGAAGGCGCTTAGTCTTCGAGACCGTGACGATGAGGCAATGAGCACCGTCGATAAGTCGCTCGTCGACCAGATCTTCCAAAATTCTAAAATAGATGGGTTTCTCATTCGCAAATGGCGGCGACGCCACATCGAGAATTATTTACTCTGCGCAGGGGCAATAGCGCGCGCCGCAAACGTTGACGAGGTCGATATTAAAAAGCACTTCAGGAGCAAACACGCCCTAGTGCTCTCGCCCGAGCACAAACTCAGCGAAGCCCCCGAAACGATTCTCGATGCTCGTGGGAAGGAGATTTTCACCGGGTCCCAGTCCATTGAGGGCATTGAGAAGAAATTCCGCATTACCAGGAGCGCCGTCGCAAAGGCAATGTACGAGTCGGAAGTCTGCGAGGACGTGAAGACACTACTCGATGAGATTACTAGAATGTGCGCCTAATTTGCACACCGATCCACATGCCAGGGATCCACTGCCTCCGCAAACGTTCCGTCGCAGCCGCAACAAACGGGTTGGTATGTCCTCAGTAACAGCTCAATAAGTCCGGGCGAGGGGCATGTCAAGACAGGCGAGCGATGTTATAGCGGTTCCTAGGTGCATAGGTAACGGGGGAGCAAGTAGACGCTACGGATATTGCTTCAGAATGGTCAGCTGTTACCAAGCCGATTAGGAACCGCTATAAGCTAGCAGCATGATGAAGAGATTTGAGTTGCCGCCCATTCCCGAATCGTAGCGAACGCCGCTGGTTCGGGGACTGCTGAGCGTGATTGAGGCGTTGGTGCAAGAGGTGCAGCGCCAGGAGGAGCAAATTGGGCAGCTGAAAGACGAGGTTGCGGTGCTCAAGGGGGAAAAGAAACGCCCGCGATTCAAGCCGAGCAAACTCGATGAAAAAGCCGGCGAGGAAGACCCAAAGGGCGATGACTCGAAACCGACCAAGCGCCCGGGCTCGGAGAAGCGCGCCAAGACGGCTGAGCTTAACATTCACGAGGAGCGCACGATTGCGCCCGCTCGACCAAGCTGCGCCGCCATCCATCGGTGCGAGCCCAAAATCCCCTGCAGTAGAGCCGGCAGGTAGACGTCCGCATCGAGCTTCGGAAAATGAAGCCCGAAGCCAGAAGCCAGAAGGGCTGATTTCGATAGGCTCGAGAGCTGAGGGCTTGGCGCTCGCCAGGCCCTCGACCAGCCCGGGCGGAAAAGCCACCTCGAGCCCGGTGTCGAGCGTCACCACGATGCGCTTGGTCCGTCGGTTGTAGCGCGCCACGATGCCGCCGTCAATCCTCCCAGGCGTCAGTTCCTGAATCGAATTCGCCACCAGTGTCAACGTTGGTTTAGGGCCAAGAAGGGAAGGGAAAAAGAAGACGGGCGTCAGCACCGCGCCACCGGGATCTCCGCGAGCTGCGTCGTGTAGGCCGGCGATTTGAGAAGCCGCTTCATCCGCCAGGGCTGGACCGTCCCTTCGGCCAGGAAGCGGGCGGTGCCCTGTCCGTAGCGTTGGTTAATGGCGTCCATCGTCTTCATCAGCTGCGACCGGCGTTCGAGCGCCCCGGCGCTTGTTTCCCCGAAGAGATCCGGCTGGCCGGAGGAGTCGTTCTGGAGTTCGGAGAGGAGCACACCGGCGCGTTTGTAGTTCCTGCCGGGGATGAAGAGGTGCTGCAGGGCTTCCTGGGCGGCGGCGAGAAGATCGGGAGTATAGTTCGTGCTCCGCGGGAGCACGACGGCTTTCACGTTGGCATACCAGTCCCGTTCTTTGAAGCGGTTCGTTTCCACGAAGACCTGGAGGATGGTCGCTGTCCGGTGCTCTTTACGGAGCTTTTCGGCAGCGCGGGCGGCAAAGGCGGCGACCGCTTCGCTGAGCTCCCCGAAGGTCCTGACCGCCCGGGAAAACGAGCGGGAGCAGATCACGGATTTGCAGGGAGCGTCCAGTGCGGTAAGGGGCAGGCAGGAACGGCTATTGAGCTCCATTGCCGTCCGGAAGCCATTGACGGGCAAAATCCTGCGAACCTGCCGCAGATCGGCGTGTTTGAGGTCCTGCACGGTGCGGATGCCGAGGCGTTCCAGCCGGGCGGTAAAGGCGTGGCCAATGCCCCAGACCTTGCGTACGGAGAGTCCGGCGAGCTGCGCGTCGAGGTTCGGCAGCCGGCCGATAGCGAGTACGCCCGTTTTGGCCGGGGTCTGCTTGATGAGCTCAAGGGCGATCTTCGCGAGCGTCTTCGTGGGAGCGATGCCGACCGAGACGGGGATGCCGGTATGCTTCAGGACGGCGCTGCGGATCGCTTGCCCGTAGGATTCATGCTCTTCCTCCGGTAGGCCGGGAAGGAGGGCAAACGCCTCGTCGATCGAATAGATCTCCATCTGTTCGGTAAACGGGCGCAGCGTTGCCATCACCCGGTCGGACATGTCGCCATAGAGCTCGAAATTCGGCGAGAACAGTTTCACGCCGTGCCGCCAGAAAATGCCCCGGTACTGGAAAGCGGGCGCGCCCATGGGAATGCCCAGCGCCTTCGCTTCGTTCGACCGGGCAATGACACAGCCATCGTTGTTCGAAAGGACGGCTACCGGCTGAGACTCAAGCCTCGGCTGGAAGACGCGCTCGCACGAAGCGTAAAAATTGTCGCAGTCAATCAGGGCCAGCACGAGGGTCACGAGAACGAAGGGGATAGAGAAGACGGTCGGAAACAGAGAGGCATCCGCAGGCCGTCATGCCCGCAAGGAATGGATAACGCTCGTCACCACACCCCAGACGGTAAAATCCATCTCCGCGGTCACCTCCACCGGGGAATACGCTTCATTGGCGGGGACAAGAAAAATCCGGCCGTCTGTTTTCAGGACGCGCTTCACCGTAAATTCGCCGTCCAGCACGGCCACGACGACCGACCCATCCCCGGCTTCGAGGGAACGATCGACGACCAGGATATCGCCGCAAAAGATGCCAGCGTTTTTCATCGAATCGCCGGCCACCCGCACAAAGAATGTGGCGGCCGGATGGCGGACGAGGTGTTCATTGAGGTCGATCTTCCGCTCAAGAAAGTCGTCGGCCGGACTCGGGAACCCCGCGGATACTTTCGCGAGGAAGAGCGGGATCGCCTGTCTCCTGCCCGGGTGATGAGCGAAGATGGCCGTGACGGAAAGCGCTGGGGCGGCAGTATTCATGGAATACAACGGAAATTTGACAGAGAAATTGTTTCATATCACCGGCGCGGTGGCAACAACCGCAGCGGTGCAGGTCATACCAACAAGAGAGATCTTCTCGTCCACAAAATCCTTCGTGGCCGCCGCCACCTCACACAATTGCCGGTGTTCTTGCTCGACGAGTTGCCGAGCGAGCAAGCTCCGCCATCAAGTCCTCCACCGACATGCCACGTCGTTTGGCTTCGGCTTGAAAAGCCTCTCGACACACGCCCGGAGCAGAAAAGTCTTTGCGATCCACAGCAACCTCTTTGCAAAGCGTCCAGCGAATGCACTCACGGCCGCGGCTCACGAACCGTACGTGCGAGACCCGCCCACAAAGCGCTTACCACACACGCACGGAGAACTGATCCAGTGCCTCCGCCCACTGACCCCACAAGAGCCCTTCGCCAGCGCTTTTCTTCACCAGGGTAAGATTCACCCCGAGGATCGTGGTCATGAGGCGCAAGCAGCCAACCGCCGTCACCGACCCCACCAGAAACTGCTCTGAACGCCCCTGCAAGCCCTCAGGCCCTCACTTCACCCCGGCACCCATGCAAAAATCCTATACCTCGGTTGCGTTCGAGCGCTTCTCGGGCAAAACTGACCCCGTGTCTATCAGGCCTTAATCTAGCGAAGGCTGAAATTTTGGCAAAGTAGCCTACGGGAGACAAGCGACCTGCTCCAGTGCCAAGCGCTCTTGCATATCCAGAGTGAACGTCCCGTACGGGTTCACGTGTTGCCACTTCAGCGGTGATAGCGCCCGGAGGTCCACCGCGGTGAGACGACCCTGCCAGTCTGGCGTCGCCAGAACCTGTTGAATCATCAGCGTGTTTACGTACACCAGGCTCACCTGAATCAGGTGCAACGAGAGCATCAGAAGTTCCTGATCCTCCCGCTTATTGCTGGCGAACTCCCCGCCCTTGCCATACAGGATGAAGTCGTTGGCGCTGTTCCAGTTTTCGATTACCTGTAAGCCCTCACGACTTGGAAGGTTATTGGTAAGAAGATAAGAAGAGATGAATGATGGTAAATGAGAGAGGTGAGATAGGGAGAAGAGGCCATGCTTCCGATCGTGGGTATCCCCCAGGCCATTGCCAAGGGGATGGAGAGGTTCCGAAAGATCTTTTGCCGTGCAGAAGGCTTTGAGCATGTCTGCCGGTTTATCACAGGTTTGGTCCTCAGCCCCAACAAAACGCTCCAAGGGATCTACGATCTGCAAGTGTGGGAGGGGGAGACACCGAGCCGTCGGGCCATGCATGAAGCGGTGTTTGAGTCAGGCTGGGACTCGGCGGCCCTCATGGAGCAGCATCGAGCCGAAGTGGCTCAGAGCTATCCCGGGCGAGGCCGGCAAGTGATTTCGCTGGATTGGACGTTGTCCCATCATGAACGCGGACCCACGATTTATGCCGTCACCCGCAGCTACGATTACGTGCAACGACGCATGGCGTGGTTCCAGACAGTGGTGACAGCGGTGGTTTCCAACCGGGAATGGATCGATGGGCTGGAGGTCGTGGCCCAAGCCCCCTATGATTGGAAAGCAGAAGAGGCCTATTTGAAAGCGACCGCTAAAGAGAGCTATGAGCAGATGGCCGAAGCGCGGCAGCGGTTATTGGAGTTGTTGCACTACCACCAGCATCGGCTGGCCTACCGCAAACGCACGGAGTTAGCCATTGAGATCGTGCGCCTGTTGGAAGCCGAAGGCCATTTTCCCCAAGCGCCTTATGCTTTTGATAACGGGGTGTTGACGCTGGAGTTGACGCGCCTG
The DNA here is from genome assembly GCA_049282355.1 of Gammaproteobacteria bacterium. Classification (GTDB taxonomy): domain Bacteria; phylum Pseudomonadota; class Gammaproteobacteria; order HK1; family HK1; genus JAGTVB01. Next base: position 16,167 of record JBAPTW010000076.1, read on the forward strand.
ATTGAGAGCCGGGGTAAACATTGGGTGAGTGAGTTAGAAGTGTCGCGGCATATCCAATGGCAAGGCCACTGGCGGCGCCTCGGCGAAGGCCCGCGGGAAGACTGGCGGGAGGCCGCGGACTGATACGGCAAAGCTTGAGAACGCCAGAATCCTGTATGAGCACTCGAGGAAAACCGCTGCCGAGGCCTGCGCGGTTGCCGGCGTTGGAAGAAGGACCTTCTTTTCCTACCTGGCGAAACGAAAAAAGGCCCACGCCAGCGCGAGCGAAGGCGCCCTATGAACTATTCCAAGATCCTGGAGGAGCTGAACAACGCGTCCCTGTTCGAGCTCTATCGCTTGCAGCAAGCGATTCGCCGCAGCCTGGAAGATCCTGCAAGAATAAGGAAAATCACGGACTCGCTGAAAGCCGGACAGGATATTGTGTACTTCGATGCAGAGGAAAACCGACTGATCGAAGCGAGCATCGTCGAGCTGAAAAGGACGAGAGCCCTGGTCAAGAACCGGTATGACGGGAAGCTCTGGAATATTCCCTTTTACCTCATCAACCTCGATTATGGGGATGTCGCTATTTCGAGCCCGAGAGGCAAGCTCGACCGAAACAGCCTGAAAGTCGGCGACAAGGTTGCCTTCAAAGACAAACAGGGCAATGAGCTGTTCGGGGAGGTGATCAAGCTGAACCAGAAAACAGCCGGCGTGTTAGTCGGAACAACGCGATGGAAAGTCAGCTATCGCCTGCTGTCCTCGATCATTGAAGGGGAGCTGGGGAGCGACACGAACGTGATCGAGGGTCAGCTCCTTGCCAGGGAATAGTTTCTACAGTCTCGTTCCTCTAGGGTGAGAGAGTCTGAAAGGTACCCCGCATATTAGCGCGAGCTAATTTTTACCTTTTCGAGGGGTTGGGCGCAAAAGGCCATCTTGAAAATGGTGAATGTCTTGGCGATCGCGCCCAGAAATTGAGCTATGCCGACATTGAGCATGAGTTCTGGCACAATGGCTATGACAGTTTTATTGATAATATGGTGACCAGCAATTCCCGGCCTGCTGAGGATCGGGCATGTTATGAACTCGGGTTTGCCCCAGGATGAAAGGTGAAGGATTGGGCACGACAGTTATCCTCAGCACATTGCCCGGTGCTGCTTTTTACGTTGACATCCAGATTTTTTCCCACGCTCACGAACCAAAGCCACCTCCAGAACACCAATTTCTGACGCTACGAGGTATCCGGGATGAGCGCGCCTCGTTGATGACCCGAACGCAGTGCTTCCCAGAGTGTCGTCCAGTCCGGGATGTAAAAAGCGGTGAAGAGGCTGCGCAGCCGCTGCCACAACGCGGTGCGCGAGTGAAAGCGTTGCCGGGCCGCCTGAAACAGTCGACAACCGAGCTCTTGAACTTGATCGACCAGAAAGGCAAGCAGGGTCAGATAGCCAAACACCGTGGCTAAATGCTGTTCGCCGTGACCGTAGTTATGTTCCAGATGATAGCCTTGGTTCTTCAGCGTGTTGAACGTCTCATTTTCGATCTTCCACCGGGCACGACCTCCTCTCATGATCGCCTCAACGTTGGCCCGGGTCAGCGCGATGTCCGTGACCCAGCTAAAAAGTCGTTCTTGCTCGTCCACAATCTCCCAGTACTCAAGGAAGTTCACCCGCAGATGGGGGTGGGTCTTGTTCAACGGCAGGTCGTTGACAAACCGAAAGCCGCGCACACCGCCTCGAGTATCAATCAACTCGAACTCCTCGGTCCTGCCGGCGCGCAACCGCTCCTGCACCGCCTCGAACAACGC
>JBAPTW010000077.1:0-2475 GCA_049282355.1 Gammaproteobacteria bacterium
GCATTGAACCCATCAAACACGACTAAAACGGGGGATGTATTGAACCAGATAGCGGTGTTTTACAAACGTTCTTGACAAACGTTCTTGCAATACTTCGTATGAAATTTTCCACAACTCCCGTAAATGGGATGCTTTCCCACCAGAGGTAACAGAATGGTGGCTCGACCGAATAAGAGAGCAATTTCTTGACGAACAACAAAAGTCATAGACAGAGAACAATGGAATTAGAAAAGAAACAACAAAAAAAGCCGCACGAGTTTGCTGTCGAACTGTTTGGATTAAAGTCGCCCGTGGAGAAAGATACATAAATACAAACATCAGTGTAGCGACTGATATAAAACGAGGTGAAGATAGAAGAGACTAACAGCACAGATAACTGCGTATTCCAGACGAATCCTGCCACTGATTCCATAGCAAAGTTGCCACCCATTCCACGGCAATCCTGCCACTGATTCCACGCGAAAGCTGCCACCGATTCCGGTGAATTCTGCCACCCCCGCGGAGGGGGGTTCAGAGCGATTCCGACGCGGGATGACCATCGATATCCTGGCCCGTTTTTTCTCACCACTTGAGGAAGGGCCAAATGCCAAAACCGAGGTCATCCATGCGTAAGGTAAAAGATGTTCTGCGATTGAAATTCGAGGGCGGCCTGAGTAACCGGCGCATCGCCCACAGTTGCCATATCAGCCGTACCGCCGTGGCGGAGTATCTGGGTCGGTTCGAGGACGCAGGTCTTTCGTGGCCGGCGGCGGCCGAGTTGGATGACGCCCTGCTTGAGCGCAAGCTCTATCCACCGGCGGTGGCGTTGCCGGCCTGTGAACGGCCGGCTCCACCGTGGTCCCACGTCCATAGGGAAGTGCGCCGCAAGGGCGTGACGCTCACCCTGCTGTGGCACGAGTACAAGGCCGCCCATCCCGAAGGGTTCCAATACAGCTGGTTCTGTGACCAGTACCGCGCCTGGACCGGGAAACTGGATGTGGTGATGCGCCAGGAGCACCGGGCCGGGGAGAAGCTGTTTGTGGATTACGCCGGGCACACCGCAGAGGTGGTGGACCGGCGTACCGGCGAGATTCGCCAGGCACAGATTTTCGTTGCCGTGCTGGGGGCCTCCAACTACACCTACGCCGAGGCCACCTGGACCCAGCAGCTACCCGACTGGATCGGCTCGCACGTGCGCGCCTTCCAGTTCTTTGGCGGCACCAGCGAGATCGTTGTACCGGACAACCTGCGCAGTGGGGTCACCAAGGCTCACCGCTACGAGCCGGATCTCAACCCAACCTATGCCGACCTGGCGTATCACTACGCCGTGGCGGTCCTGCCGGCGCGTGCCCGCCGTCCTCGGGACAAGGCCAAGGCGGAGGCAGGGGTGCTGCTGGTCGAGCGCTGGATCCTGGCGGTGCTGCGCAACCGCACCTTCTTCTCCCTCGAGGAGTTGAACCGGGAAGTCGCCCGGCTTCTCGAACGGCTCAACGAACGGGCGTTCAAAAAGCTGCCCGGCTCGCGCCGGGAGTGGTTCGAGAAGATCGACCGCCCGGCGCTACGCCCGCTGCCCTTGCAGCCTTACGAGTTCGCCGAATGGAAAAAGGTGTTGGTCAATATCGACTACCACATCGATATCGAAGGCCACTACTACTCGGTACCCCATGCGTTGGTGAGAAAGGCGCTTGAGGCCCGTTACACCGAACGCACCGTGGAGTGTTTCCACAAGGGTCAGCGGGTGGCTAGTCACGTCCGTTCCCACCTCAAAGGCCGCCACACCACCGTGGCCGAGCACATGCCGGAGTCTCATCGCCAATACCTCGAGTGGACCCCGCAGCGGCTCATCCGCTGGGCCGAGAAGACCGGACCGGCCACCGCCGGAGTGATCCAGACCATCCTGCAAAGCCGCGCCCATCCCCAGCAAGGCTTCCGCGCCTGTCTGGGCATCCTGCGGATGGGTAAAGGGTATGGCGACGAGCGCCTGGAGGCGGCCTGTCTCAGGGCCCTACGCATCGGCTCATGCAGCTACAAAAGTATCGACTCCATCCTGCGTCAGGGCCTCGACCGAAAGGCGCTGCCCGAGCAGCAGGAAATGGATCTCGCCATCGAGCACGACAACATCCGCGGCGCGGATTACTACCACTGACAAAACCCTTGAGGAGACACATCCCATGTTGAACCACCCCACCCTGGAGAAACTCCAGACACTTCGCCTCTGCGGTATGCACAAGGGGCTCACCGAGCAGATGAACATGCCCGATAGCGATACCCTTGGCTTCGAGGAACGCCTCGGCCTGCTGGCCGACCGGGAGATCACCGAACGCGAGGACCGGCGGCTGAAAACGCGCCTGCGCCAAGCCAAGCTCAAGCACAACGCTTGTATCGAGGATATCGACTACCGCGCACCGCGTGGACTGGACAAGGCGTTGATCCTGAGTCTGGGCTCCTGTCGCTGGGTCCACGAGGGGCTCAACCTGATCATCAATGGCCCCACCG
>JBAPTW010000078.1:0-1524 GCA_049282355.1 Gammaproteobacteria bacterium
GCCCCGTTACCGAGCAAAGCCATCTTCTAGCCGATTCCAAGATCAGCCAATGAGAGACCACTCAATATCGTGATTTTAGTGGTGATTGAGGCTACATGGAGGGGGACCGGGGGGGCCGTGCTCCTCAGCGCCGGCAAAATAGCGCCGTATCTTCGCGATGAGGCTGTTTGGTGGGAGGTGGATAAGTTGTTTGACGATCAAAGGGGCTAGCACTTGCCTGACGGTTTTCTCCGAAGGCAGTGCACGCGATTGGGTGCGCAGATAGAGTCGATGGTGTTGCCACACCAAGGCGCTAAACCGAAGCGCGAGCAACTGCAGAATCCCTTGAGCGATGGCCGCACCGAGGACAAAGGTTTCATAGGCTTGCCAGCACGCCTCGACGGTCGGCAGATGCTGAGGCAGGGGAGCTTTCAGGTGGCGATTGGCGCGGGGACGCCGGGCGTGGCGCGGCAGGTGTTTCGTCCAGAAGCGAAAACCGAAGGCCCCGAGAAGATTTTTGAGCACATCAAACATGATTTCAATGCGCGTTCTGACACAGTAAAGTTCGAGGGCGGTGGTGGGCGAGAGCGTGAGATCGGAGGACATCAGCACGATCGGCCCCCGGGAAGTGATCGCCCAGAGGAACCAGAGCCGGTCACCGAGCGGCTTCCAGAATAAGCTGGCACTCATCACTGGGACGGCTTCGAGGTGACCATACACCCGGCAGGTCACCGTGTGAAATAAGTGCGGATGATCGAAACACTCCATCAGGGACACCTTCTCCCCATAGAGCGGCTGAGGTCCCCGACGATGGGGAGATTTGGGCGCCGCCGGGAAATAGGCGACGTAGTTCTTTTTCGCCCTGGTCAGGATGTGCAGATACGGTTGTTTCCACGCGATCGAGAACACCGAGCAAGCCAGGCGAAATACCCCGGCCGTAGAAAAGAACGCATCTAATACCAAGCAAGCGGGCCGATCTTGGCTCGTAGCAAAGGCCAACGCCATCTGTACCACCCGCTCGGCGAGGCTCAGGGAGTGGCGTTTGTCGTGGGGCTCGAGACCCAGATGCCGAAACCCCTGGTGGATGCGCAATTCCAAAGGCAGACAAAAACAAGCCCCGAGCGAGCCCACCACCAGGCCCACCGCCCCCCAGCATTGGCCGCGGAAATAGGACGGTTTGCGTTGCGTTTCCGAGAGCTCGCGTAACGACACCACCCCGGGCATCCGACCGCCATCTTTGACGACGTGGGTATGATCCCCCAACAACACGCAGCGGCCCTCGACCTCCACCGCTTGCCCTTGGCTTAACACATACCGGTGCCAAGTGGCTAAGAGCTCCCCGTAGCTATAGGCCTGGGAACGAAAAAAAATGGAGCAGGCGATGGTAGCCGCACTCATCGACTAACCAGAACCGGCACATCGTCGTCACCCCGATCATCTCCGGGGCGGCCAGAAAACTTAACACCACCGCACTAAACAACAGCCAGCTGCGTTGCCGGGAAAAGCAACTTCTAAAGCTTTCTAAAGCGTGATATAGGTACCGTA
>JBAPTW010000079.1:0-2304 GCA_049282355.1 Gammaproteobacteria bacterium
TCGGGAACAGATGGCTGTCTGTGAGTTCGAAATCGATGATCAGACGCCCGAAGATCTTGCCGTTGCGCTCGATCACCTGAGAGATACAGAGGGTGTCCTTGACGCCATCCAATTGAGCGCATCGAGCAAGAAGGGCCGGGTCGGCGCTCGTATCGAGGTGCTGGTGCGCCCGGAGCGGCTCGACGAGGCTCTGGAGCGGTGCTTCCTCGAAACCACGACCCTGGGGGTGCGCTGGCGCTGGGTGGAGCGTGCCGTTCTTGATCGTGAGACGGCAAGGTATCAAGTGCTGGGGCACGAAGTGCGGGTGAAGCGGGCGCGGCGCCCTGCGGGCGTGACCACCGCTAAGGCGGAGATGGATGACCTCGCCCCGCAAGCAGATGGCTTTGCGGGACGCGCCCGACTGCGACTCCAGGCGGAACGTCTGGCGGTGCCAGACGAAGGCGCAGAGGAAGGATAGAGCAGATGTTAAAGGCGAGTGGCGCCCTTGATGACCTGATGGCGCGGCTGCAGGCGATCGGTCGGGTGGCCATTGCCGTGAGCGGCGGGGTCGATAGCATGACGCTGGCAGTGGTCGCCCACCGTGCTTTGGGCACCGAGGCGCGGATGTACCACGCTGTTTCTCCCGCGGTCCCGGCAGAGGCCACCGAGCGCGTGCGCCGCTTTACGAGGCGCGAGCGTTGGGTGCTCGAAGTGCTCGACGCCGGGGAGTTTCATGATCAGCGCTACCGGGATAATCCGGTGGACCGGTGCTACTACTGCAAAACCAACCTCTACGGCGCCATTGCACGGCGCACCGACACGCTTATCCTCTCGGGAACGAATACCGACGATCTCGGGGATTACCGGCCAGGGCTTGGCGCCGCGAAGGCCTATGGGGTCCGACACCCCTATGTGGAGAGCGGCGTCGATAAAGAAGGGGTGCGTGCCATCGCCCGTCTGCTGGCGCTGTGGGATGTGGCTGAGTTGCCGGCAGCACCGTGCCTAGCGAGTCGTATCGAAACGGGTTTGCCGATTGAGCCCTCGGTACTCGATGCTGTCCAGGCGACCGAAAAGCTGCTAGGAAAGCTGCTTGCGCCGCGGGTCGTTCGCTGCCGGGTACGCCAAGCCGCCATTGCCATCGAGCTCGATCCCGCTACCCTGGATGGCCTGACGGGCGATCGGCGCCACTCGTTGGCGCAGCAGGTTGAGAACGTTTTTCAGTCGATCGGCCTCGATCGACCCGTGGACTTTACCCGCTACCGCATGGGCAGCGCCTTTTTGCATGAGCAAGGAATGAGAGGGACGTTTGAGGGCTGACGGAGACATCACGCTGGACCATTATCGCAAGGAGCGTCTCGGTTTCGATGAGGCGGTTTTTTGTGCGGCGAAGACTGTGGACCAGATTCGGCGCATTCTCGATGCGGTAGCAGAGAAAGGCCGAAGCCTGTTACTCACGCGATTTGCCCCCGAGCAGTTGGCGGCGCTACCGGCAAACCATCGAAGCTGCATCGACTATGATGTGCTCTCCCGTACCGGCTTTTTCGGTGTTGTCGAGCCCCCTGGCGCCGCACCGCGTATCGCCGTGGTGTCGGCGGGATCCTCCGATGTCGCGGTGGCTCGGGAGGCGGTGCGCACGCTCAACTACTACGGCGAGAGCTGCCACGAGATTCATGATGTCGGCATTGCCGGTCTGTGGCGGCTGCTCGACCGGTTGGACGAAGTCCGTCGGCTCTTGGTGACGATTGCGCTCGCCGGCATGGACGGTGCGCTGCCCACTGTGCTTGCCGGTCTGGTGCCCGGTCTAGTGATCGCCGTGCCGGTGTCAACTGGGTACGGCGTTGCGGCTGGAGGATATGCCGCCCTCAACACGGCGCTTGCAAGCTGCGCCCCAGGGCTGGTGGTGGTCAATATCGATAACGGCTACGGTGCCGCCTGTGCGGCGCTGCGGATCCTGGGCACGTTGCAGCGTGCCACAGGCGAAGCTCGAAACATCGAGGGGAGCGATTCGAGATGATCGATCGACGCGACTTTCTGCGATTGGGTACAGGGGCAGCGTTCGGTCTCGCCGCGGGAGCGCAGAGCTCCCCGAATTCGGCGTCAGCCGCAGCGCGCATCCGCCAATACGTTCGCCTCGGTCGCACCGGCTTTAAGATATCCGACATCGGCTTCGGCTCGGCGAGCTCGTCCGACCCGGCGCTCGTTCGCTATGCCTTGGACCGTGGCGTCAACTATTTCGATACCGCCGAGAGTTACCGCTTCGGTTATTCAGAGGAGGCCATGGGCGCGGCACTTCTCGGAGTACGCGACAAAGTCATCCTGGCATCG
>JBAPTW010000080.1:0-4013 GCA_049282355.1 Gammaproteobacteria bacterium
CTTTGAATCGGCCTGAAGACTAGGCCTTAAACCAACATTTGTGTCACCAAGGGCAATTAGCCAATAGGGGACTCGAATTCAAGGCTGGTTTTCGATGATAGCCCGGTCAGCCGCAGCAAGTGCGTCGTCAACCGATGCATAGCGCTCTTCACCCTCCCAGACCATCCCGCCCGGATCGAGTATCCGGATGAGCGAACTGCTGTACTCGTCACATCCTATTTCGATCCAACCATCATGTTCATGAATCCAGGTGGCGATATTCGGATAACGCTCCTCGAACGGCTCTGTCATTGTGGGATTCTCCCCGTGTTTCACCGGTACACCCCGAAGCGCTATCAGTTGGCCTCACTCAAGTACCGAAACACCGTACGATTGCTGATGGCCATGGCGTTGGCAATCTCTGGAACGGTCAATCCGTGGACACGCAACTGCCGCGCCCGGGCGGGCTGTGCCTTTGTTGTCCCCCTCTGTCGTCCTTTATAGATGCCCTTTCGCCTTGCGACCGCAATACCAGCGGCCTGGCGTTCGCGTCGATACTCCAACTCGATTTCAGCAAGCCCAAACATCACGCTCGCAACCATGTGACCGACGGTTCCGCTCAGATCGATTTGCTGCGTCACAGCCACAACGCGCACCCCTCGCTCGCACCAGTCGGCGAGCAAATTGATACCATCGCGCAGCCGACGCGAAAGCCGGTCTAGCTTCCAGACCACGACGGTCTTGATCGTGCCCTCGAAGATTCCGGCTTGCAGCTGTCCGAAAGCCAGCCGATGAGACGCGATAGCACTTTCTTTATCCTCGAACCACCGTACCGTGGACACATTCATGTGGTTGTTCTGCAGCCAGCGCTCGATTTCCGCCCGTTGGCTGTCATTTTTCTGATGTCGCGTCGAGACGCGGCAGTAGCACGCAATGAGCACCATCGTCTTGAGCAATGTCCGGGACCCGGGATAATGTCAATTAGACTATAGGCATATTGGCAGCGTCTCGCCAGCACTGAAGTCGCTGATCTTTCAAGGCTGCAGCACGGCTATTTCCCCGCAACCCTATTTGTCACGCCGAGCCAAGCCGGTCGCTGGTGGCTTGGGCGGGGGAATCCGTTCACCAATCACCATTGAAGGCAAAAAGAATCGTGAAACGCGACTGGCATCCTGAGGAGCTGATCGAGCTTTGGACCCTGACGTCGGGAGAAAAGCAGCAGACATTGAGCAAACGCGAGCCGTCCCGACTCGGGTTTGCCGTGCTGCTGAAGTTCTTTCAGCATCAGGGGAGATTCCCGAAGTCAGCCCGCGAGGTGCCCAAGGCAGTGGTGGATCACCTGGCAAGCCAACTGGAGGTGGCGCCGGCGCGGTGGAAGGAGCACGACCGCGATGGTCGCACGATCAAATCTCACCGGACCGAGATCCGCAAGCTGCTCGGGTTCCGAGAAGCGACCGTCGCCGATGGCGAGGCCTTGGTCGCTTGGCTCCGCGATCATTGCCTGCCACAAAGGCAGCGCTTTGAGCACATCGAGTCGGCCGCCTATGAGCGGTTGCGGAGCCTGCACATCGAGCCTCCGACGCCGGCGCGTCTCGACCGACTGATCCGCTCGGCACAGCATGCGTTCGATAAACAATTTTGCGCCACCGTCCATGGGCGCGTGTCGCCTGCAACACGCGAGCAGCTCGAGGCTGTGCTGGCGATAGACGACGAAACCGATGCGGCGGGGGCATCGGTCTCAATCCCGGGGCGTACGCTCTTGCAGGCACTACGCGCCGATCCAGGCCCGGTCACCCTCGATACGCTGCTTCAGGAAATCGAGAAGCTCAACAGGCTGCGCTCTTTGAATCTGCCGCCGGGGCTGTTTGTTGGCGTCTCCGCTAAGGTGCTTCAAGCCTATCAGCAGCGAGCAGCGGTCGAAGAGCCCTACGAGCTGCGCCGTCATCCCCCGGCATTGCGTATCACGCTGCTGGCGGTGTTCTGTCGCCGGCGCATGGAAACGCTCACCGATACCTTGGTGGAGCTGTTGATCAACCTGATCCAACGCATCGGCGCCAGAGCCGAGCGGAAGGTGGAAAAAGAGCTGCTGGAAGATTTCAAGCGCGTCAGCGGCAAAACCGGCCTGTTGTTCAAGATAGCCGAAGCCTCTCTGGATAAACCGGAAGGTGTGGTAAGGGATGTTGTTTTCCCGGTGGTCAGCGAAGAGAGGCTCGAGGCCATTATCAAAGAGTGGAATTCCACCGGCCCGCTCTACCGCGGTCGAGTGCAGACGCGCATCCGCGGCTCGTATCGCTCCCATTACCGGCGCCTGTTGGCACCGCTACTGAACACCTTGGCCTTCCATTCCAATAACGAGCGGCACCGCCCGGTGATCGAGGCCCTGGCCTTACTCAAACGCTACCTTGACCACAGGGTCCAGTATTACCCGTCCGAGGAAATCGTACCGATTGACGCAGTGGTACCCAGTGCCTGGCGTGATGCGGTTGTCGAGCGCGACCCAGAGAACGAGCCGCGCATCAACCGGCTGACTTATGAAATCTGTGTCCTGCAAACCCTGCAAAAAAGATTGCGATGCAAGGAGATCTGGGTCGAAAAGGCCGATCGCTACCGGAACCCGGACGATGACTTGCCTCAGGATTTCGAGCAACGCCGTGCCGAATACTACGACACCCTCAGTTTGCCCCTGGATGCGCAGACCTTTATCACCCGGCTCAAACGAGAGCTCGGCGACGAGCTCGCGGCGTTGGATCGCGCGATGCCGCGTAATTCCGGCGTCAAGATTCTCGATAAAGGCGGCGGCTGGATCAAAGTCTCGCCGCTGACCCCGCAGCCTGAGCCGCCGAACCTGCTCGCTTTGAAAGCGGATGTGGCCCGCCGTTGGCCAATGACCAATCTGCTGGATGTGCTCAAAGAGACGGATCTTCGGGGCGGTTTCACCGAAGTCTTCCACAGCCCGACTCCCCGTGAGCACTTGGATCGGGACGAACTGCAATACCGTCTATTGCTCTGCCTCTATGGCATGGGCACCAACGCCGGCTTGAAGCGCGTCGTCGCTGGCCAAGACAGGGTGTCCTACCGCGACCTGCTCTACACCCGGCGACGCTTTATCACCAAAGACCACCTGCGTTATGCCATCGCCGAGATCGTCAACAAAACCCTGCAGGCGCGTTTGTCTCACATCTGGGGGGAAGGCACCACCGCCTGCGCCTCGGATGCGCGCTATTTCGGGGCCTGGGATCAGAACCTGATGACCGAATGGCGGGCGCGCTATGGCGGACCGGTGGTGGGCATCTACTGGCATGTTGAGCGCCACGCCACCTGCATCTACTCACAACTCAAGACCTGCTCCTCATCGGAGGTGGCGGCCATGATCCAGGGCGTGCTGCGCCACTGTACCGAGATGGAGATCGACCGCCACTATGTCGACAGCCATGGCCAGAGCACCATCGGGTTTGCATTCTGTCGGCTGCTTGGCTTTGAGTTGCTGCCGCGACTGAAAGCGATACACAGTAAGCGGCTTTACCGCCCCCAAGCTGGTCGCCCCGATGACTACCCGCATCTTCAGCCGGTCCTCTCGAAGCCGATCCGATGGGATCTGATCTACCAGCAGTACGACGAAATGATCAAGTTGGCCACCGCCCTACGCGAAGGCACGGCCGAGGCCGAGTCGATCCTGCGGCGCTTTACCCGTAGCAACCTCCAGCATCCCACCTACAAGGCACTGTCGGAGCTTGGCAAGGCTTGCCGGACGATTTTTCTCTGTCGCTACTTGCGCTCAGCGGCGCTCAGACGCGAAATCAACGAGGGCCTGAACGTCGTCGAGAACTGGAACAGTGCCAACGATTTCATTCTGTTCGGCAAGAGCAGCGAGATCGCCAGCAATCGCCGAGACGACCAGGAATCGACGATGCTGGCGTTGCACCTGTTGCAAAATTCGTTGGTCTACATCAACACCTTGATGCTTCAACAGGTGCTTGCTGAAGAAGCCTGGGAGGATCGATTGACGAGAGAAGACTTGCGAGGAGTGACGCCTT
>JBAPTW010000081.1:0-3887 GCA_049282355.1 Gammaproteobacteria bacterium
CGAGGCAAGGCCTCGAGATCCCAAAAATTATGGTCTGTCAGAAAGGGCGTGTCCTGCAAACCGTTGATGGGAGGGATGGCGGCCCGGCTGCCAGTATTGATGACCACCACGGGAGCTGTAAACAGCTGTTCTGCACCTTGCACTTGCCCGCTCGTGGTCAGCGACGCTTCAGCGCGCACAACGCGAACACCTGCTCGGTCGAGCTTGTCCCGAACGCCTTTCCTGAACTGGTCACGCAGCGAACGCACCCACTCCATCACCTGGGCAAAGTCCACCGTCACCTCGCAGTGGATGCCGAGACGCTCGCTTTGCCGAGCACGGCCCGCAGCATGGGCGGCGGCGAGGAAAGCTTTCGTTGGGGTGCAGCCCCAATTGACACAGCTTCCGCCGAGGCGGTCACGCTCGAACACCAAAACCTGTTTACCTTGGTTGGCGAGATCGATGGCCAAAGGGACGCCCCCTTGACCACTGCCGACAATAATGGCGTCGATTCTTTCCACAATAATATTCCTCTCAAATCAACCGGAAAGCGGTGGCTGCACCCGAGCACTCGCTTCGGGTAGCACCCCTCCCCGCCAAGAAAATGATCGTGTTTCGCCCGAACTCCCCCCTCGCCCGCAGAACAGTGAACTGGAGGCAACCTCCTGGCCGACGCAATCATTGAGACTCTTTTACTATTTTGGCATTAAGCATCAGACAGGGCAGGTGGGATTTTCCCTTATTCCAAACCTAGGGTGCACCTCAACGCTTGGTATTGCATCTATTTTGGGCACATAGGCTTATTGTGTAGCGTGTTTATGCGCTGTTGCGGGTTTTTACCTATAGAAAGACCTGCTATCCGGCTGATAGATTAATTTTGAGAAGATAGTTAAAGAGGTGTGCGGCCATGAACACGGTGGCGGCCAATGAGCTTAAAGCAATGCTGGAACGAGATCAGGGTGCAATACTGATCAATGTACTCAGCGAGGCGGATTTCGAGGAAGCCCGCATTCCGGGTTCCGCCAACATCCCCGTCAGTCGGAACGATTTCGTTGAACGGGTCGAGGATCTCGCTGGCGGAAAAAATAAGCCCATCGTCGTGTATTGTGCGACCGCTGAGTGCACGGAGTCACCCACGGCAGCGCACAAACTCGAGGAAGCAGGTTTCACTGACGTCTATAACTTCGAGGGCGGCATGGAAGCCTGGTTAGACGCCCAGCAGTATGTGGAACGTCCCGATAAGACCCCTTAATCACACGTCGACTTCCCGCAGAAACCGTTCTACTCGATATTCAAGTTAGAGATTCTTAATAGGCTGATGCTTGAGCCGGTAAGGTGCGGTACCTCAAGGAAGGGGTCGGTTCCAGTCGTTCCATGATTCGGGTAGGCATGTGTTTTTTCGAAGGCTCCAGAGGTAAGAGAGAGCGAATCATCTGCGTTCGTTGGTCTACTTTGTCAGTCTCAGCTGATGGATGAGCGGTAGGGCGATCGTAAAAAATATGTTTTGCCTCTTTTTCGCCGTTTTGCTACCGTTCAGGTTCTGTTTTTCTGAGAAAACGCCCCAGGCTAGCGAACATCCGATGGCGACGAAACACGAGGAAATCACCCACGCGCTAAATGAGGCCGGCGAGCACGATATCGAGATCGTTCATCTTACCGATGAGATGATCATTCATATCAGGATCGCGCCAAAACAAGGCCCCTTGGAACAGAAGAAGGGGCGGTGGGCACACGTGGCGGAGGAGTTCTCCAAAAGAGCCCCGCTTCTGGGCATGAGCGAAGAGTTCCTCGACCTGACCCGACGGTTCCGGCAGAATTTTGCTCTCAAGAGTCCTTTTGAACCCCACGAATGAAGTATCTGCTGGACACGAACATCGTCTCGTACTTTTCCGATCCAAAATCCCCCTTCCATTCTGCGACCATCAAAAGATTCTCTGCGCTGGCCGAAGAAGACACGGTGTTTATTTCCGTTCTCACCTTTTACGAAACGGAGTACGGCATCGTGTATGCCCCGGAGGAAAAGAAGAAGCGAATGACCGAAGTGAAAAGCATGCTGCAGCAGTTCCTTTTGGTGCTTCCGGTATCAGCGGCGGGAGCCGATAGTTTTGGCCGCATCAAAGCCCGCTACCGCAAAATGGCCGGCGCGGCTCAGAAAACGGTCGATCGTCACGACGTCGATTTCATCCTCGCCAGCTCCGCTATCGCCGAAGAGGCTGTCCTGGTTAGCAATGACAGGATCTTTCTCACGGTCCAGGCTATCGAGCCCGCCCTCAAGCTGGAAAACTGGGCCGGACATCGAGGAAATTGAACTCGAGCTGAAAGCGTAGGCGGTAGCAATCCACCACCTGCTCATAGGGCAGTTCTCGATTACTGCTGAATAAGACCACATGAGCCGTGGCACCGGTGCGCAAGTTGGTGCTCCAGGCGGTCAGGCAGGCAAGCAGAATATCGGGTTGCGGCTTCTGTCGAGCGTAACGACCCAACACGTGCTCAAAGGTGCCGAGAAAGCCGCATTCCCGGTCAACGAAACGCAAAACGTCAACAATTTCGGTCTGGTTCAGTGTCTCGAACACTGGATGGTTTGCGGGCTCGCTCGCCGGCAGGCCTTGAAGTGTCCAGTGGACGTTGCGCCCGTGTCTTTTGATCTGGAAGTGCCTGTTCTTGCCCGCCTCGATGCGCCGGTTCACTTCGATGAGTTTGCCTTCCAACCGCTGCTTGAGCCACGCCAGATGCGCCCTGATCGGCGTGTTGAGGATCGCCAGGTCGGTTTCGGCGATCAGCCGTTGTTTGTCCCGCTGCCAGAGCTCGGCGTCAATCAGATCGTCCTCGAAACTGCGGAAGCGGACACTGTCGCGGCAGAAGATACCCACCGCGCCTAGGCCGTGCTTTAAGAAACGGTATATGAGCGGAAGTGGTGAAGACGAGAGGGTTCCATCCGAAGAACCTTCATCGAAGGCCTCACGGCACTGCGCCAGAAAATACTGCGCGCGTTCGGCAACACCGCTTGTTGCCATTATGAAATTTCTTGGGCAGAGAGCTGAACAATGTCGGTTATACAGTGGCAAGTTAGCCTCTCTGAGAGCAGGCCCTAGGGATGGGGCGAGTAACACCCGCAGGTGTGCAGGACGCTTTTGAGCCCTAGCGCACTACCATCACATGTCGGGGTAAGTCCCTATTGCCGCAGCTTAACCCTTACTCTATTTTTTACAGCTGGAAGTGCCGCTGCTATCACCTCGCAGAGAAGGCGGGACAAGCCCCACTGGAGGTCAAGAAATGCTCGAATTTGCGTCTTTATTGAACAATATCGCGTCACTGGCCGTAATAATCGTTCTTGTTCTCATTTTTCTCTATGTTCCAAGCTCCCGAATAAAGTCCCGCTACAAACACGGTTCAAGCTTCCTATTCGATGATGAGCGAAAGCGCAATATTCATCGGGTAAAGGGCAATCCATGGCCTTAGTAATCGCTTTTTGTACAGCCCCGTTGTGCCGCCCAAAGGTCGCCGGGTAGGTATTGCGGTGGAAAAGTCTTAAAAGCCGTTGTGATATGTCCCAAGCGCGGCAGTCCCAAGACGCACGCTGGCGACATCAGATCATCACGAATACTTTTCCTGTTCCATTAGTGGGAGTGCTTTCGTCCACAGACTCCGCTCGAAAGATGCCGTTATTTGAGAGCGTTCACCACACCACTATTGATTTATGACACGCAGTTTGCAGCTTTTGCCGCAAGCCTCGAATTCGATCACCAAGCGACCATTCTCAGCCTCAAGCGTACGATAGCCTACTTCTTCTGCCTCGATCGCTTCGACGAGTTCGTCTGTGGATATATCCAGTGCATGTGCGATCTCCGTAATTGGCAGCTCAAGTTCGCCGCTTGATTCAGCATGGGATCGCGCTTGGATCTCAATCA
>JBAPTW010000082.1:0-6674 GCA_049282355.1 Gammaproteobacteria bacterium
TGGCGCCGGTGAGCGGAATTTATTACCCCGTTAAGGTACTTCCCGAATGGCTGCAAGGCGTTGCGCATGCGCTACCGTCCAGTCATGTCTTCGAAGGCATGCGAGCGGTGCTGTTCCACCAGACCTATCGCCTCGATCTGTACCTGCACGCGGTGGTGTTAAACATCGTCTACTTAGCCTTCGGCATCGCCACCTTTCTCTACGCCTTTCGTATCGCGCGACGCCGCGGCTTGTTACTCTCAATGGGAGAGTAGTCGCCCGTCCCCGAAGATGTCATCAGCCCCAATTCCAGCACCGCAAATACCATGGGCCACACACAAACACAGCTTCAAAGGTGGAAACCGGCGTGATGGATGGTGCTTGGCCTCTGTTGAGGGACGGCTTAGGTGTTAAGCGGCTTGAACCGGGATAGTATTACTGGTACGCACAATGCCATTGTCCGCATCCAAGTAAACAAGGCTGGGCTTGAAGCGCGCGACCTCTTTTTGTTCCAGGCCGCAATACGCACAAATAATGATCTTATCGCGGGGTTTTGCCTTATGCGCGGCGGCGCCGTTGATGGAAATGATACCCGACCCCTTTTCCGCTTGGATGACATAGGTGGTAAAGCGCTCGCCGTTAGTGAC
This sequence comes from Gammaproteobacteria bacterium, assembly GCA_049282355.1. Lineage (GTDB taxonomy): Bacteria > Pseudomonadota > Gammaproteobacteria > HK1 > HK1 > JAGTVB01. The sequence continues at coordinate 627 of JBAPTW010000082.1, forward strand.
ATTGTAAATCTGGATCTGTTCGAACTCATGGATATTCGCGGCCCGGAGCAAATCGGCATCGATGGCACACGAGCCCTCGTAATCAGGCTCAGCGTGCGTGACGCGGGCGCTGTGGAGTTTGGCCTTTAGCATTGTTATATACATCTTTCGTCTTCCTCTGCATGGGCTCCACAAGGCGAGAGCGGCGAATTATCGACCATCCGTTACCGCAGTGCAATATCGGTTTTCCGAGATCGAGCCCACTTCGCCCTACCGACCGGCATGGGTGCCAGCCGAGCGCTCACCCTCGCCAGCGCCGGCTGAAACGTTGGCCAAGGATCGCCTGCCGATTCCCGCGAGGCTGAGCGCATGCCAGTGAGCGTTCAGTTTTTGGGTAGCGAGGGGGTGTTTTCGCGGAGCGTGCTGCAGGCGCTTCTGGTGGCAGGAGGCAATGTCGTGAAGGTTTGGCTGGCCGGTACGACCGTCTCCAGCGTTGTCGCCAAGGCACCAGGGTCGGCGCATTTACCCCCTATTCCAGTAGAAAACCTCAATACCTTAGGTGGAATGGCCCGGGCATGGGGCATCCCACAGCAAGCGATTACCAGCGCCCGCGAGCTGCGTTCCCCGCAACCGGCAGGTATCGATCCCGTCGACATCCTGTTGGCGGCATGTTTTCCGTTTCGGCTGCCGAAGTGGCTCCTCGCTTTGCCTACGAACGGATGCCTTAATCTTCATCCGTCGCTGCTGCCCGCATATCGCGGTCCAACCCCATTGTTCTGGCAGCTACGCGCCGGACTATCCACAGGGGGAATCACCCTGCACGTCATGACTGAAGCGCTGGACGCGGGTGATATTGTGGCGCAAGAAAGCCTGTTCTTCCCTCCAGGGATTACCGCCATGGCGGCAAACCAGCAGCTTGCTGAAATCGGTGGGCGCCTGGTCGTGGGCGCGCTAGCTACACTGGAGGGCGGAACGCTTCGCCGGCGATCGCAAGAGGAGCAGGATGCAAGCTATTTTTCATGGCCCAAGGAGAGCGACTTTCGCCTTTGCACCCATTGGCCTGCGGAGCGGGCATTTCGCTTCATACGGGGAACCGCAGACTGGAGTCGCCCGTACTCGCTGTTGTTTGGTGACCGCCGCTTTTCCATCGCTGGGGTGACAGGCTTCTCGCCGGATGGAGTGCTCGATAACCCGTGGGAATGGCGAGGCGCTGAGTTATGGGTTCGGTTTAGACCCGGCATTCTTCGCGCTATCCCAGTCGAGATGCCGTCGTCGCACGCCGCTGCTTACGAGCTTTTTAAAATGCCTCGTTAGCAGGGGAGATCAGCCAATTTTCCGGCGAGGCTCAACTCCTCTTCGAATCCGAAGCGACTGAGATCACGCATGCGTTGCGGGTAAAGCGTGCCGTCGAGATGGTCACATTCGTGCTGCACCACCCGCGCATGAAAGCCGTCGACTTCGCACTCGATCTGCTTGCCGTTCATGGCGTAGCCGGCATAGTGAATGCGCCGAAACCGAGGTACCAGACCGCGCAGGCCGGGTAGGCTGAGACAGCCTTCCCAGCCCTCGTCGGTGGCATCGTCCACCGGCTTCCATTGAGGATTGATGAGTGCGGTTCGGGGAATGGGGGGTGCATTTGGATAGCGCGTCGTGGACGCCATTCCGAGCACTATTACACGCAGTTCCACGCCGATCTGGGGCGCCGCTAGGCCGACGCCGCTGCGGGCTGCCATGGTGTCGAAGAGATCTTGGACGAGCTGTTCAAGGGGCTCGGTGTCGAATGCCGTCACCGCCTCTGCGCGCCGACTGAGCAAGGGGTTGCCCATTCTCAGGAGCCGACGTTCTGCCATGTTCTTGCCTATTCTCCCGCTACGGTCATACGCGCGATGAGCACCGAACCGGTGCGGACATTGGTTCTGCTATCCACATCCGATGCGATAGCCTGAATACCTTGAAACATTTCTCGTAAATTGCCGGCGATGGTGATCTCTTGGACGGGAAATTGAATCTCGCCCCGGCTGACCCAAAAACCGCTTGCCCCTCTGGAATAATCGCCGGTGACGAGATTGATGCCCATGCCCATCAGCTCGGTCACCAAGAGACCCGTATCCATCTCGCGCAACAAATCCGCTAAGTCTATTGCGCCCGGATCGATGGTGAGGTTGTGTACGCCTCCGGCATTGCCCGTGGTCTGCATTCCGAGCTTGCGCGCCGAGTAGCTGCTGAGCACATAGCCTTGCAACACGCCATCGGCGACGATGTCACGCGCCCGGGTGGCCACACCTTCCTGATCGAAGGGTGTGCTGCCGAGGCCCTTGCTGAGATGGGGCTGCTCGTGGATATGAACAAAGTCAGAGAAAATGCGTTTCCCGAGGTGATCCCATAGAAAGCTAGCTTTTCGATACAGATTGGCTCCGCGGATGGCGTTGACGAGGTGACTGAAGAGACCAGCGGCGATCTGCGCAACGAAGACGACAGGAACCTGCCTGGTCGAGAGCTGGCGGGCGCCGAGTCGGCGCAAGGCGCGCTCAGCGGCCTTGGCACCGACGCCCTCAGGGGATTCAAGTGCGGTCGGATCGCGGGCAACGCTGTACCAATGATCGCGTTGCATGCCCGCGGCGTCCTCAGCGATGACCGCACAACTGAGGCTATGGCGCGTGCGGGCGTAATGACCAATGAAGCCATGGGTGTTACCGTAGACGTGCTGACTATCGGAGTGGGCAACGGTGGCACCCTCGGAGTTGGTGATCCGGGGATCGCGCTGTCGAGCCGCACTTTCGATGCTCAGGGCGAGCTCAATGGCCTCGGCCGTTTCGAGTCTCCAGGGATGTCGCAAATCAAGATTCGGGATCGCGGTTGGCATCAGCTCGGCATCGGCAAGGCCGGCGTGCGGGTCTTCGGACGTGAACCGGGCGATAGCGCAGGCGGCGGCCACGGTTTCGCGCACGGCTTGCCAACGCAAGTCGTTGGTGCTTGCCGAGCCTCGCTGCTGGCCGTGGTAGACCGTCAAGGCCAGACCTCGGTCGCGCACATGCTCGATGGTGTCTACCTCGCCCAGGCGCACCGAGGCTGTCAACCCAACGCTTGCGGTCACGGCTGCCTCTGCAGAGGTTGCGCCGTGTTGCTTGGCCTCTGCCAGCACATCGGCTACGAGCCCTTTGAGGCGATCGAGATCTACCTCCGCAGCGTGTTCTTCCGCCGTTTGCAGAGAAGTCATGTCTAGTCGCTGCTCGAATTACGGGAGGAATTTAGTGGCTTGCGAGAGTTGCATTTCCGCCAGGGGCCGCGGCCGGCCGACACCATAACCTTGGGCATAGTTTACCCCTATTTCTCGCAGCTCTCCCAATATCGCTTGGTTCTCAACGAAATTGGCGACGGTTTGTTTGCCCATGACGTGACCGATGGCGTTGATCGCCTGCACCAGCTCTCTGTCCACTGGATCCTCGAGAATATCGCGTACGAAGATGCCGTCGATTTTCAGGATATCCACCGGCAGGGTCTTGAGATAGGCGAAAGAGGATAAACCCGCCCCAAAATTGTCCAGAGCGAAGAGACAGCCAATTTTCTGCAGCGCGCGGATGAGTCTGGCCGTGTCGACCATGTTCACCACGGCTGCGGTTTCCGAAATTTCGAAACAGATATGCTGGGGCGGGATGTCCATCGCCTTGAACTGACCGCAGGCGAAGTCAATGAAACTCGCATCCGTGAGTGAACCGCCCGATAGGTTAATCAGAAACAGCTTGGCGTCCTCTAGCGCGCTACGATGGCTTGCGAGCCAGGCGAAAGTGGTGGCGATGACCCAGCGGTCCAGTGGAGCGGCGAGGTTATACCGCTCGGCCGTCGGCAGAAAAGCCCCAGGGGGAATGGGCACTCCTTCTTCGTCTTCCATTCGCAGCAACAGCTCGTAACGGTCGGCCGGGCTGGCCTGGCCATCGATGGCGACGATCGGCTGAAAATCCAATGTAAAGCGATTTTCACGCAGCGCGTGCTGAATCCGAGCAATCCATTGATTGTCGTCACGCCGGCGTCGACCATTGACCGCTTCACCATGGTGGATATGAATGCGGTTGCGGCCCTGTCGCTTGGCGGCGTAACAGGCAAGATCCCCAGCGTTTAATACCTCGGTGACGGTTTGACTAGCCGCGGTGATACCGACCAAGCCGATGCTTGCGCCGATTTTGAAGGTCTGGCTCTCCCATACAAAATGGAACCTTTCCACCGTCGCGCGCAGCGCATTGGCAACACGGGTGGCCTGCTTTAGCGAGCAGTGCTCCATCAACACAGCGAATTCATCACCGCCGAGGCGGGCCAGCGTGTCACGCTTCCTCACCCGGGAAAGCAACAGGGCAGCCAGTTGTTGTAGCAGCACATCGCCCGCCCTGTGTCCGCAGGTGTCGTTGATGCGTTTGAACTGGTCCAGGTCGAGATAGCACAACGCATGGGCCGAGCGATCGGCGCGCGCGGTTTCGAGGACCCGCTGCAAACGGTGCTCCAGCTCACGACGGTTGACGAGTCCCGTAAGGGCGTCGTGGCTGGCGTCGTAGGAAAGCTGTTCCGAAAGCTGATGGGCTTCTGTGATGTCCTGACAAACGACCAGAACAGTGGCCTTGTTATCGATGTCCGTGACCGCGCGGGCGGTTTCTCTCACCCAAAATCGCGCCCCGCTTTTGCGCTGCTTCTCCGCCTCCCAGCGGTGCACGGCGCTGGGATTGTCCATGCAGGCCCTGAGCTGCGCGGTGATTTCTACCCCTTGCTCGGCAACATGAATGGCCGTGAGCGGTTGTCCCACAAGCTCATCGACACGATAGCCAAGCTCCTTGGCGCCAAAACGATTTATCGAGCAGATTGTCCCCACTGGATCGACGGTAAAGAGCATGACCGGATTGTTGTCGTACAGAAACCGATAGCGATTATCACTGGCGCGAAGGGCCTCTTGGATACGCTGACACTCATCGCGTTCTTGCCGGGCAACCTCGCACAGCCAGGCGTTCTCGGCGAGCAGGCGTTGCCGGTCGACGGTGTCGTTGACGATGGACAACAACCCATTGAGAATCGGGGTCTCAGTAGCGTAAGCTAAAGTGTCGTCCTCGAGCGCCTGCCGATACCGCGCCAACGCAGGCAGGTGGGTCATGACCACCAAGCTCACCTGCTGCGCGTTCAAGCGCGAGAGCAGCTGAACAGCATCGCTATCGGCCGACCCGCCATCGAGCAACGCGATATCGAAACGTTGCTGGCGCAGCTTGTTCGCCGCATGTTGGGCGGTATCGGCATTCTCCACCCTGTAGCCCCGATTGGTAAGAGTCAAGCCGAGCGTTTGACGAATGCTGGCATCGGTGGCGACGATGAGAACGCTCAGTTGCTGGCGGCGCGTACGCCGGTTCGGTGCCGCCTGCGGGAGTGGCCTGCCGGTGGCGGCGGCACGTTTGGCGCGTCTCATGGGGCACCTCGTTGTCGTTGCCAAAGCGCCGGCAGGTGATGGAATGCAACATCTGGTTCGCAGCGCTGGTGGACCCGTCGGTGGTGCGCATTTTTGGGCGCTTTAGGAATCAGGGCGATTATTCCTGGAAACAACGAAGGAACATCGTCATCATCGCCCCTTGTACCAGCGCAGACGGGCTTAGCATATCGGTGTTGCGCATTCACGGGGACTGATGTAAGCCGGTGCTTCTGTACTGCACTGCGCCAGCGTGTGATCGATTGCGTGTGAAGCATGGGGTTGGACTAACATCGAATTAACATTGCATAAGAAGCGGACCATAGCATGATTCGTTAAGTAGGAACAGAGGGTTACAAGCCGGCGTCGATCGATACTTTTCGCTTGGCGGTCACACGTTCTCTCATAAAGCGTTCTCTCATAGAGAGGCGATTCGGTACAATCTCGACAATGAGCCCGATACAAGTTGTGACGGCATTAAATCCCGCTCAGCAAAAAGCGGTGACGGCGGAACCAGGGCATGTTTTGGTGGTGGCTGGTGCGGGAAGCGGTAAGACGCGTGTGTTGGTGCATCGCATCGCCTGGTTGTTGGAAACGCAGCGCAGCGCTCCCCACAACATTTTCGCGGTCACTTT
>JBAPTW010000083.1:0-1715 GCA_049282355.1 Gammaproteobacteria bacterium
GTTCCAAGTTATCCTGCTACCCATGAACATGCACAAATCGAGACGCCTCAGGGAGGCGGCCGAACAGCTGTATACGGATTTGCTCGCCACGGGCCTCGAAGTGCTGTTTGATGATAGGCCGCTGCGCCCTGGCGTGATGTTTGCCGAGGCAGATCTCATCGGCATTCCGCACCGCCTGGTACTGGGAGAGCGCGGACTGGACACAGGGATGGTGGAGTACAAAACACGACAGGCAGCCAAAAGCACCGAGCTCGCGCTCGGGGAGGCAGTCGGGCATCTTCGTCAGCAGATTGCAACAGAGCTCAATGTCAGTCCGCTGCACGCTTCGAAATGACGAGTTACTAAGAACATCGTAAGTAATAATGCCACGTGGTCCCCGGAATGGGCTTGTGGGGACCGTGTGCCGCCAGGACGGTGGCACCCGAGCTTACAGGGACGTATTCACGGCGTGTCCCGACAAGCCTATCCGGGACCACGTGGCATTATTACTTACGATGTTCTTAGTAACTCGTCATTTCGAGGCGAGCAGCGGAACCGACATTGAGCTCTGTTGCAATCTGCTGACGAAGCTGCTCGACCGCCTCGTTGAGTGCGAGCTCGGTGCTCTTGGCTGCCTGTCGTGTTTTGTACTCCACCATCCCTGTGTCCAGTCCGCGCTCTCCCAGTACCAGGCGGTGCGGAATGCCGATGAGATCTGCCTCGGCGAACATCACGCCAGGGCGCAGCGGCCGATCATCGAACAGCACCTCGAGGCCCGTGGCGAGCAAATCCGTATACAGCTGTTCGGCCGCCTCCCTGAGGCGTCTCGATTTGTGCATGTTCATGGGCAGCAGGACAACTTGGAACGGTGCGATTGACGTAGGCCAGCGAATTCCCTGAGAATCATAATTTTGCTCGATTGTCGCGGCGACTATCCGCGATACGCCGATGCCGTAACAACCCATAACCAGCGTCTGTGCTTGGCCTTGCTCGTCGAGACAGACCGCGTGCATGGACTCACTGTACTTATCACCGAGCTGGAAGATGTGTCCGACCTCGATACCGCGAGCGACCTTGAGGGTGCCTCGTCCATCAGGGCTCGGATCCCCGTCGACGATATTGCGGAGATCGGCGACTCCTGGCAGCGCGAGATCGCGTTCCCAGTTCACGCCGACCATATGCTTGCCCGCTTGGTTAGCGCCGCAGACAAAATCGGCAACCACGGCAGCCGTTTGATCCGCAATGACTGGGATGGTAAGCCCTACCGGGCCAATGAATCCCGGTGGGCAGTGCACCCGTTGCCGAATTTGTTCCTCAGTGGCCAGCGTTAAGGGCTTGGCGACCTCGGCGAGGGCTTCGGCTTTGATTGGGTTCAGTTCATGATCGCCGCGCAGTACCAAGGCCACCAGGCCGTCCTTTTCGCCCTGCACCAGGAGGGTCTTGAGGCATTGTTGAACGGACAATCTTAGGTATGTCGCCACCTCGTCCATGGTCCGCTGGTGCGGTGTATCTACCCGCTCAAGGGTGCGCTGGGGCGCTGGCCGTTGCCTGCCCGGCGCTGCCGCTGGGACCATCTCCACGTTGGCGGCAAACTCGCTCGCCGTGCTAAAAGCAATGGCATCTTCACCGGACTCTGCCATGACGTGAAATTCATGGGAAAGGTGTCCGCCGATGGTTCCGGTGTCGGCTTGTACTGCACGAAAATCCAGTCCCAAGCGCGCAAAGATCCGCGAGTA
>JBAPTW010000084.1:0-23598 GCA_049282355.1 Gammaproteobacteria bacterium
TGGCGAGCCCCGGCTGCCACGGTGATTTCGGAGCAGGCGGTGGAGCGGTTGGGGCTAAAGCTGTGTGCGTACCCGGCGCATTTTGAGCTGCACCGGGCGGTGGTGAAGATTGTGCAAGCGCGCCGGGAGATGGCCTGCGGGCGGCGCCCGGTGGATTGGGGGTTTGCCGAGCTGTTGGCCTATGCCAGTCTGTTGGAGGCGGGCTTTTCGGTGCGTCTTTCGGGACAGGACAGCGAACGGGGGACTTTTTTTCATCGCCATGCGGGGCTGCACAATCAGCAGGCGCCGGAGGTGTACCGGCCCTTGGAGCATGTGTTTGCGGGGCAGCCGCGGTTTCGGGCCATCAACTCGCTGCTCTCTGAGGAGGCGGTGTTGGCCTTTGAGTACGGCTACAGTACGGCCGAGCCGCGGTGTTTGGTGATATGGGAGGCGCAGTTTGGGGATTTTGCCAACGGGGCGCAGGTGGTCATTGACCAGTTTTTGAGCTCTTCGGAGGCTAAGTGGGGGCGTTATTCGGGGCTGGTGCTGATGCTGCCTCACGGCTATGAAGGCCAAGGGCCCGAGCACTCGTCGGCGCGTCTGGAGCGGTACTTACAGCTGTGTGCCGAAGATAACCTGCAGGTGTGTGTGCTGACCACCCCGGCGCAGCTGTTTCACGTGCTGCGCCGCCAGATGCTGCGCCCCTACCGCAAGCCGCTGGTGCTGTTGACGCCCAAGAGTCTGCTGCGCCATCGGTTGTCCATTGCCACACGCGAGGAGCTGGTGACGGGGGGCTTTTGTCCGGTCATGGACGAGGTCGACCCGCTGGAGCCCGCCCAAGTGAGCCGCCTGGTGCTGTGCAGCGGCAAACTCTACTACGACCTGTTAGAGAAGCGCCGTGAGCATCAGCTCGAGCACGTCGCGCTCATTCGCCTCGAGCAGCTCTACCCCTACCCGCAAGCCGAGCTCAAGGCCGTGCTCGCACGTTACCCCCAGGTCAAGGCGGTGGTCTGGGCGCAGGAGGAACCGCGCAACCAAGGCGCTTGGCATTATCTGGGCGCCGACGGACGCCTCGCCCGCACCCTCCCCTCAGGGGTCACGCTGCACTATGCCGGGCGAGCCGCCGCGGCCGCACCCGCCGCCGGTTACCTCTACGTCCATCTCGAAGAACAGTCGTTTTTGCTCAATCAAGCCCTCGGTTCAGCAACCGAACGCACCACGCAAAGTAGTGCGGGTAGACAATCGATTACCTAACAGGGCGAGACAGCTATCGGCGACAGAGTAGGCGCGGACGATGCCATGCCCCCCAGCGGGCTCTAGCTCTAAGCTCACAAAATCTATCGGGAAAACTGCGATGCCCTACGCACCGACGAGCACTGTAATTGCCACGGATCAAGCAGTCTTTACGCAGGAGATCGGATCCGAAGGAAAACGCCCACGCATTGCCCTAGTGACGCGCTTAGCAAGCGACGAATTCAACGGTGCGTTCGTCCTCGCGCGACTGGCAGACTATCTTCGAGGGGTTGTCAATGGGGTGTATCCAGGCCAGAAGCTGCGTAGCCGCGTCTTGATTATTCTTATTTCGCCATCCCGTGATGCGATGGACCGGGGCACGGCGGTACTTACTGCCTCAGCACCGAGTGCTCCGGCAGGGGCGAACATCAGCCAACTGCGAGATGTCCGACAACGTATCGATGAGATAATCGAGACTACTCGCGCCGCCTACTATCGGATAGCGATCGGTGCCTCAAATGCCAAGCTAGAGGAACTGCCCCAGGTTTGTCTCCATGAATGCAGTGACGATGAGCGTGCATCAGCATTTCTGTTTGGGTTGCCTGCAATCATTGAGTATCCGAGGCACACCCTGAGCACCGATGTGTTAGCCACTGCATGGCAATCACTTGGTGGAGAAAATTTCGTTATTCACGCAGGTCAAGCAGGTAATCTGCAACCTCAACACTGCGAAAGACTTTTTCGGGCGCTCGTTTCTTTTCTCGACCGCACGGGAGTGTTGGAAGGCATTGATCTTTCCGAAGAAGAAGATGATACCCATCATTTTGGCGTTCACCAGACGCTGGCGTTGCTAAGCGCAGCCTCGGGTTTCTTCGTATCACGCATGGAAGTGGGTCGTTGGGTACGTGCAGGAGAATCCGTGGGAATGGTCTATGATCGCTTCCTTGGCGTTCTCACCGCTGAAATCAAAGCCCCAACGACTGGGCTCGTCAGCGCCCTGCGGCGCTACCCACTGCTGCGGGAAGGCGACTTGGTTGCCCAAATTCAAACGCACGATCCACTTCCGGAGACTCCATAGAATTGCGGGCGCGCAAAGGCTTGAAGTTAGGTGGGAATAAATCGCTGATGAGGTCTCTTTCCAATCAATGATTCTGCACAACCTCGGCGATCCGTTCCCCCGTAGGCATTCCTGTCCCTATGAGTAAACTTTTTGACTCTGCCAACCAGTGTGAAAGCGTGATTTTCAGCGCCTCTAGCTTGACTGGTTTGGCGATATAATCATCCATGCCGGCAGCGAGACACGCTTCCCGATCACCGGGCATTGCGTTTGCTGTCATGGCCACGATCGGCGTGCGCACTAGCCCCATGGTGGCCTCATAGCAGCGCCATTTACCCGTCGCGCCATAACCATCTAACACAGGCATCTCGCAGTCCATCAGTACCAAATCATACAGACTGTTACGTTGTTTCTGTAAAGCCTCTTGGCCATTGTGCGCCAACTCCACGGTAAGCCCAAGCTTCCTCAACATTTTGGTCGCAACCAGCTGATTGACGGCGTTGTCCTCTGCCAATAGCACCTTCGCCTTCAATGTTCTGCTAACCCGCAGCGAGCCCTGCGCTTTGGGTCGTAAGACCATACGCCCACTAGTCACCTCGGCAATTACTTGTCGTAGATGAGTTTGGCGAACAGGCTTATTTAGACTTACCGCAATACCTACAGTCTCGAGCTGAGTTTTCGATGGGCTACCAGAACTTAGCAACACCAGATGGGTCATTGATAACGTAGCGTCCTGTTTGATGGTTCGTGCCAACTCGACCCCATCCATAAACGGCATATGCATATCCAAAAGAGCTAAATCGAACGGAGCCCCAGCACTAATCCCCGCATGCAGTTTCTTCAGACCGTCCTCACTACTGCTCGCACTTTCTACAACCACCTCCCAACTGGCCAAGTAATGCCCAAGAATTGTCAAATTAGTAGGATTGTCATCAATCACTAATACCCGCAATCCTTTTAAGCTGGGATGCTCTTCTACATCATCAGAGCGACCATCGTAGCCAAGGCGCACGGTGAAGCTAAAAGTCGAGCCTTCGTGTGGGACACTTTTTGCTTCTATTGATCCCCCCATCAATTCGACCAGCTCTCGCGAAATTGCAAGGCCGAGACCCGTCCCCCCAAAACGTCGCGTTGTCGAAGCATCGATTTGATTAAAAGGCGTGAAAAGTTTAGCAATATCTTCCTGACGCATTCCAATTCCGGTATCCCGTACTTCAAACTGAATATAGACATTCTCTCCCTCTACCGCCTCGAGCTGAACATGCAAGACTACTTGACCGGCTTCAGTGAATTTAAGCGCGTTACCGACCAGGTTGGTCAAGACTTGACGAAGTCGGGTAGGATCACCCACAACGTAGCTTGGGATGTCATTAGGAACGAAACATAGCAATTCGATTCTCTTAGCCTGCGCCTGCGCCTGCGCCTGCGCCCCGAAAAGAGCAGTCACGTTCTCGACCACTCCACGCAGGCTGAAAGGTATGCTTTCTAGCTCCAAGCGACCCGCTTCAATTTTGGAAAAATCTAATATGTCATTAATGATCGAGAGCAGGCTTTCCGCAGATTGTTGAGCAGTATCGATATACTCTTTCTGTTCTCGATCTATGGCAGTCTGACCCACGAGCTCCAGCATGCCTAGTATGCCATTTAGCGGTGTGCGAATCTCGTGACTCATGTTCGCCAGGAACCGGGATTTGGCACGTGCTAGCCCCAGTGCTGCCTCCGCTGCATGCTTTCGATCGGTAACGTCATACAGCATGCCGACTCGACCGCCATCTCCTTTACCACGTACGGACAGCTCCACCCAACGCATAGTGCCATTTCTATGGCGAACCCGTACCTCTTGATGCTGAAGCGTTGGCGGTTCGCCCATGCCACCCTGCAACAGGATGCGGCCTGTGGCAGCGTCGTCAGCATGCAGAAAATTCTCAGCATGCCGACCCAATGATTCCTCGGCACTATAACCCAGTACCTCAATCCAAGCCCGGTTAACGAAAACCAGCTGGCCATGCTCATCGCATTCAAACAAAGGCTCCCGTAGCGTTTCGATGAGCTGCCGATACCGCCGTTCTGCTAACGATAGCTCTTCTACCAGGCGGTACTGTATTTGTAGCTGTATTTCTCCGTAATCCTGTGAACTCATGAGGTGATGTTCAGACGTTGCACAAAGTCCATATGGTTCGTCACCTCTGCATAGAGAGGCAGTATACTCTTACAGTAGAATTCCTGCTCAAAGACGGTACGGCCTACCGTGCAATCAGAGAGAATACCAACCGAATAACCTCTCTCCGATGCAGCGCGCCCCGTGGAGTCCACGCAAATAGATGTGACAGCTCCAGCGATAACAACGCTTTTTATGTCGTACTCACTAAGAATATCTTCGAGATCGGTGTTGGAAAATGCATTCAATCCTCTCTTCCCAGGCACCTCTACTATGCGATCACCGAAGTGGGTAATCTCCGGAATAGTTTCAGCCCCTACGGTACCCATCTTAAAAGCTCCGAGCTTTTTTATGGTTTTTAAAATACCCACGGGCTCCACTAATTCGTCATAATTTTCAGTAAAAGCTATTGGCGTTGATACCATGAGCACTGGCGTAGGGTGCAGCCGATCAATAAGATCAACGGTGTTTTCAAGGGTGCCTGTCACGCGAGCTGAATCCTCAATAACACCATATAAAATACCACTGGATGCAAAATAATCGTTCTGATACCCAATTAGAATTAGGGCAGTTTGTGCTGCGTTCATTTATGGATGCCTATTATTGTCCTAACGCGATGTGCAACATTCTCTGGCAAGCCATTGACTATGCTAGTTTGCCGCCCGTCAGTATAATGCGATAGCTTTATTTTTGAATTTCAGAATCAATGAATTATAAAAGTCGCGCATCGCATTGTCCTAAATAGGTAGAAAGGCATGTCGGCGTAGTCTTTGTCTGTGCTTCCTGTACACGGTATTGAGACCGCACTGTTTTAGTTGGATCTTCAGTAGATCGTTTGGAATGATTGTGGTTAAAAGGGAATAAACTCACATGCACTAACCCTTTATAGATGAGTTCCAGGATCCACTCTTGTTTGTAAGGATCTGGAAGTTCACTTAGCTGCACATCGCGGCGCAAGATCAACTCGAGGCCACGAAACATTTCCTCATTCACCGTATAAGTTGTGTAATACGGATTGTCCGGAACAAAAAGTTGATAACGGCGCTCCGGTGTCCGAAGCTCGCCGTCGATCCGGAATTCGATGCGAAACTGCAAATCCTCCGTAGCCCTTAAAAAAAGTTGATTATTGCCATCCCCCTGCACGGATTCACGCTGCTCAAAGTACCTTTTGACCTGTTCATGAATAGGAATATCCGGATTATGAATTGTGCGAATGTAATACGAGCCGGCAGCAACGGGTGACAAACGATGTATACAAATATAGCCAAAATTTATCAGCTTGAGTTTCGCCTGCCGAAAGCTCGTTACCCATTGTTCGAGCTCCGTATTGTAGGTTTCAAAGCGCTGGCCAAATGGGGCATGAGTATGAGGAACAGCGAACTGAACCTCGTTTCGGTCGGCGGTCTGAAGTACAAGCTTGTGTGCTGGACCGCCTGACCACCATACATCAAGCTTTTTCTCATAGTCAGCTGCATCCGCTAGGTCTGCGACGACATGTAGTCTGCCATCTTGCGTCAAGTAATGAGTAGCCTCCGATACGATGCGGCTCAACACGTCTTCGCCACATGCACCCCCATCGCGAAATCTCAGCTCTTGCCGTGGGCTCGCGACAAAAGGAGGATTTGCCAAAATCAAGCCAAATTTTCTGTTATTTAAAGTGCTATAAAGATCACCAACCATAAACCTGGCGTTGCAGATACCGTTGAGACAGGCATTGAAGCGAGCAAAGCGAATTGCCCGAGGATTGAGATCTACTCCTATAACCTCTTTGGCATAACGACTAGCCACCAGAGCTTGAACGCCAGAACCAGTGCAAAGGTCCAGTGCTTGCTCAACCGGATAGCGAGGTGCGGTATGCACTAGCCCTAAACTATCGAGGCCTATATACATTACCGGATCCTCATCCAAGTGATCGCCATCGTGCACCATGTGATGATGGTCAGTTGCAATAAAAAGACCGTCGGCACAATACAAATCAACGGCTGAGGCCCACTTATCTCCTCGGCGCTTAATTACGCCCAAGTGGATGAGCGAATCGAGACACTGACTACCAAAGAGACTTTTTAGACGTTCGGCAGGTAATGCAACGCGCAAGAGGAAAAGTCGGATGAGGTCGCCTAGGTCTGATTGTGGGAGTAAAAATCGGTCATAGTAGTGTAGGTAAGTAGACTCTATTCGCTGTAGCGACTCGGTTCCCAGGAGCTTGCAAATCATGGATTCGGAGTAAGACGCACGCACCAAAATGGTCCGTAGCGCCCCTGAAACTTCCCTAGCAGAACAACGTTCGTCTGCAAAGGGAGCCAACGTCCTGTCGGGCAAGCCACTCAACGGCGTATCTGGTTGCCTGATGAGCGTTACGTGCTGGTTAGGTTGCAGATGATACTGCGCCAATTGTTTCAGGCCCCACTGAATGCGTTCTTCCCACTCTAGAGTGGATAATTGTTGGTCGATACGAAGTTTGTCTAATTCATCCTTTGAGCCTCTGATGATCGCTTGCAAAAGTGCTACTTCACTCAGCGTGTACGCCGAGCTCTGGTACGTTCCGCTACGGTCTATGACTTCCGAATGTTCCAAAGGATTTAAGATGCACACGACATTTAATGACCATTGCATCCGGAAATCGATCCCATAGCTCGTGCCCCGGAATAAGCGACTAGTCTCTTTGAATCTTCCGCCTTCACGAGAAAGGCACTGCAGTTCTTCGGCAGACCATGGGCAACCTGCGGTATCGCCGAAAAACAAAGCTCGATCGAGCTGTTGCATCAGCTCACCCATGGAGGGCTGGCCCGCCGGAAGTCCCTGAGGAAAACTACTATCTTCAAGCTGATCGAGATGTTGTTCATAGCTTCTTACAGGGATGTCTTGTTTGGCGATCCAGAGATTTTCGAGGCATAGGTAATTAATGTCCGTATTGAGAAATGTCTGAATAGCCTCCTCGGGGGATTCCACAATTGGTTGCCCGGCCACATTAAAGCTGGTATTTAGTACAATTGGGAGGTGCTCACGCGTCGCCACCAGTTCGTGACATAAACGGTACAGGAAGGGATTACCCTGTAACGTCACCGTCTGCACGCGGCCGGTTCCGTCATGATGAGTTACGGCAGGGATCTCTGCGCGGTACCGCCCCTTAATGGGCGAGACAAGCAGCATGTAAGGGGACGCTAACTGTTGCTCAAAAACGATAGAAACATTTTCTTCTGGGATAACCGGCGCAAAGGGCCTAAAAGGCTCCCGAAATTTTACCCGCGCATTGAGTATGTCCTTCATGCGTCCGAAGGTGGGATCAGCTAGGATTGATCGATGTCCAAGAGCGCGCGGGCCATACTCTGAACCCTTTTCAAAGCGTGCGATAATGTGCCCCTGCGCCAGCATTTGCGCAGTGCGTTTGAGAAGCTGGCTTTCAGAAAGTGCTTCAACCTGAATTCGGTCGGCGAATCTGTCGACAGCCTTATCGATCACGCACTGGTCATAGGTGCGTCCTAGTGCGGCGCTGCGAAGCTTTACACGCTTCCTTTCCTGCGTTTCGTGTGCGTATGACCAAAGCGCGCAGCCGGCAGCAACGCCAGAGTCTCCCGCTGCGGGGAAAATAAAAATATCTTCTAGGCCAGCCTCCTGCAGTACCACATAATTGGCGACAGAGTTAAGTGCTACGCCGCCCGCAAGACAGAGCTTGCGAATACCGGTTTCCTCGATAGCCTTGCGCACGAGGTGAACTATTGCCTGCTCGAGCTCATTTTGAACTTTATAAGCAAGATCCACGAGATACGGCCGAAGGTAAGGTTTTCCTTGACCATTGTCATAGCGTTTCTCGAGTGCAGCTACTTCTAGAAAAAGGTCATAAGCCGAAATATTCAGGCTGTAGCTATTGTCAATGGGCCGGATCCAGCGATGCCAGTTTTTTTGCGCATTGCCGTAGGGCGCCAACCCCATCAACTTACCGGATTCAGGAACCGTCACCTGAGAGCCGACATGCGTTACAAATCCTGCTTTTCGACTGATGTATTCATATATGAAACCTAGCGTGGATAAGGCAGCTAGGTGAGCAGGTACCCGCTCGGCGTGGAGCGAGCTAATCTGAGAGCCGCAAGCTTTATATAAGGTGTAAGACTCAGTTCTTCCGTCGACGTCTGTCGTCCCTGTTGCATCGGCAACCAAAATCAGAGCGTCATCGAATCCCGACGGCCAGTATGCACTATAGGCGTGGGCCAAGTGGTGGCTAGCGATACACCGAACCTTCTGCAATACCTCCGGAGGCAACTGCCGCCGCAGGATGTCATTCGAATAGTCAACGCCCGGCATATTAGCCGTGATTGACGTTAATTCGGACAGCTTGATGCCGCTTGTTTCTAGGCAGTAGCGAATCGCCTCGTTTGGCAATTGGACCTGAGCGGAGTCTCCAGGCGATTGATGTAGAAGGCCGATGCTGTGTTTGCACCGGTCGAGCCGTTCTTGCTGAATAGCAACAACAATCTCGCCGCCGGTCACGAGAGCAGCGGCCCTGTCGTGGCCAAGGTTGATACCTAAATGATAACCAGACACAAGCTTATTCCCCCACTTGCGGCGGGAACCCAAGCGACTGATCCCGCACTGATGCTGACTGCTGAGCCATCTTTATTAATCTCATCGCTTTCGGCAGTCCCTGGAGCCAATCCCTCCTATGCGAAGACGCTATGGCTTTCGGCGCAGACTTTGTTTACTTTAGTTTGGTATACCTCACCTGAGGCAAACCGATTTTCTAGTCCCTCTATCGTTTGGCTAGATATTCCAAGGAGTGTCCTCGGTTGCCCAAGCGCCACTATCCAGAAGCGGATTGTGGCCGTCCCCTTGATCCAGTATTTTTTATACCCAAAAGCTCGCTGCACGCATCAATGGCGACGCGAACTCATTAGGAAATCTGCTTTTAAAACCGCCAGGGTCGCTTAACCCCCACGCTATAGCTCTGCGAAACCATAGCTTGAATAAACGCCGAGCCGATCGCTGCAACCTATTCTAATAACAACATTTTTCGCTATTCGATACCCCTCTAACCAACCTACATCTCCCTACAGAGAACGCATTCCCTGCCGTTAAAGAACGCTTAGGTAACCCCATCAACCTCTACTTGCCGGAAAACTGCCAACGGAGGCGGCTGTGGGCACGCTGAAGAGAGATAGTACAAACCCCGTCAAGCTTGATAACTGCCAGCCCCCTACTCCAGCCTGCACAGAGCATAGTCTAATAGCCCCAGTCAACGTATCTCAGCGATCCAGAATGATCTTAGATCGTGAAGAATATTCGGCCGGGTATGCACATCAGCCAATCTATAAAGAGAAGCAGGTTGAGGAAGCCTTGCGCGAGAGCGCAGAGATGCTCCTTTCCATAGCCAATACCGCTCATGACGCGATTGTTCTACTTGACCACAATGGGTGCGTCGGCTTTTGGAATAAAGCTGCCGAAAGTATGTTCGGTTATCGCGCCGAGGAGATACTCGGTCGAGCGTTCGCATCCCTACTGCTGCCCGCTGTGCATAGAGCGGCATATACCAGCTACTTGGCTTGCTCTCAGTCACCGGGAGACCAGCAAGCACCAGAGACGCAGACAATGGTGCTAGAAGCTATACACAATGATGGGACACAGTTTCCTATTGAATGCTCTCTTGCTCCGGTGAGGCTGGACGGATGCTGGAGTGCCATCGGAATATTTCGCGACACCACGGAGCGTAGACGTACCGAAGAGGATCTCCGCAAGCTTTCCAGAGCGGTCGAACAAAGCCCGGTTTCTGTTGTGATTACCAATGCCGAAGGTGCTATTGAATACGTCAATCCGAAGTTTATTGAGTTAACGGGCTACACAGCCAAAGAAGTAATGGGCCAAAGGCCAAGCATTCTCAAATCCGGATTTGCTTCTGATGCCACCTACACGGATCTCTGGAAAACCATCACTTCCGGTCGTGAATGGCGTGGAGAGTTTCGCAACCGAAAAAAAAATGGTGAGCTTTTTTGGGAGTATGCGTCAATTTCGCCGATTAGGGGACTCGATGGAGAGATCAGCCACTTTCTGGCTGTCAAGGAAGACATCACCGTAAGAAAGATGTATGAAGAGCAACTCTTGCATCAGGCTCACTTTGATCAGCTTACAGAGTTACCCAATCGGTTTCTGGCCCTCGATCGACTATCACAGGCGTTGCATCGAGCGTATCGAAATAATCATTTTGTGGCATTGATGTTTGTCGATTTAGATAATTTCAAAACCGTGAATGATACGCTTGGTCATGCTGCGGGTGACAGCTTGTTGGTAAGCGCTGCGGCTCGGCTTAGGGATTGCGTGCGCACCACCGATACCATTGCACGACTAGGCGGGGATGAATTTCTCATCATTTTGGCGGATCTTTCATCCACAGCAGGCTGTGAGGTAGTCAACCACAAGATACTTGATGTGTTCTTACGACCTTTTCAATTGGAGGGTCATGAGATTGTTGTCACAGCCAGTGTTGGGGTAGCCGTATATCCTAGCGATGGAGAAGATCCTCATGTGTTGCTACGTAACGCGGACGCGGCTCTCTATCGGGCTAAGGAACAAGGGCGTCACACTTACCGATTCTTCACCTCGGAAATGAACCTACGGGCGTTAGAGCGCCTCAATCTCGAATCTCAGCTTCGCTACGCACTGGATCGTCAAGAGCTCACCGTTCATTTTCAACCCATCATCGACCTGAGGCTGAATACCATCGTTGGAGCCGAAGCTCTATTGCGCTGGAATAGTGCACAGCTCGGTCCTATACCCCCCGACCGGTTTATTCCGATCGCAGAAGATACCGGATTAATCGTACCCATGGGAGAATGGGTATTGAGGAATGCATGTCAGCAGTTGGCCGATTGGCGCACAACGTTCAGGAATTCCTTGTGCGTCTCGGTTAATGTCTCACCTCGGCAGTTTCTAGAACCTGGGTTCACACAAATAGTTGCTCAGGTGCTCAGAGAGACCGGGCTCAAAGCTGAGCTCTTGGGAATCGAAATCACAGAGCGGTTGCTCCTAGACGATTCAGCGCAGACCACAGAAACCTTAAAAGAATTGATCACAATGGGCGTACATTTTGCCGTTGATGACTTTGGGACAGGCCACTCAGCGTTAA
Organism: Gammaproteobacteria bacterium; assembly: GCA_049282355.1. Taxonomy (GTDB): domain Bacteria; phylum Pseudomonadota; class Gammaproteobacteria; order HK1; family HK1; genus JAGTVB01. Next base: position 11,539 of record JBAPTW010000084.1, read on the forward strand.
GTTATTTAAAGCGCTTCACTTTCCATGCCTTGAAAATTGATCGGAGTTTCTTACGCGATGCCACCACCAACTCCGGAGCAGCCGCTTTGGCAACGGCAATCATTGCCATGGCGCACAGCCTTGGACTGAAGGTCATTGGTGAGGGTGCAGAAACTAAGAGCCAGGTAGAATTTCTTTATGCAGAAGGTTGTGATATGGCACAAGGATATTATTTCAGCCAACCATTGCCTGCTGAGCGCTTTGCCGAGTTCCTGAGAAGCTACACCTATCAGCCATAATTCTGGGACTTTAGTGAAGGGGTATTTCGGCTACCTACAGCCGATGCAGTGAATACCGATTCGTTTCAGCTTTATCGTGCTCTCGACCTTTGTTTACGGTGTCCACGGTTACTTCAGGAACTTAACCAGGCACGCAAGACGTTATTTAAATGCAATGCAGCTTCTTCAAGCAACTGACCATGGAAGCCGAGCGCAGAGATATTTCCGTTACGGCTTGTTTCTTCCAGTCGTCGTGCCGCGTGAAGCATTTCCTTTGCCGACAGCTCAGCAGCAGAACCCTTGAGGGCATGAGCCGTCATACGGACTGCCTCGACGTCTTTCACAGCGAGGTTTTCCTTCAGCTTGGCTAAGAGCTCGGCGCTGCAAGCAAGGAATAACTCTACTATTTCTCGCAGAAACACGAGATCCCCCTCAACACGTTGAAGAGCCTCATGAATATCCCATACAGTATCTTCTAAGCTACTGATATTATAATTATTATTCTTGTTTGGAAGCAGCAATGAGTCGATGTCTTCGAGCGATTTCATATGTTGATTTTTTCCCATACAACTTAAATAGACTGGCATTTTCTCACCCCCTTAACGTAATCATATTGCATTCTCATGTATTTCAGCTGCGTTATTCGGCATTCGTATATCATTCGGACACTTCCACTTTTTCTAAAGATCTTCATATCTCAGCTTGCTGCGTATGCCGCCTGTGTAGGCAGGAAAAAGACGGTTACGCCAGCATAGGCGTAGAAGGGCTGAGAACCGAAGGAGAGGGATTCCTTCGCGAAACATCGGTTGCGCACTCGTGTCCTTTAAAAATCGATCGGAGGAGATCCGTTTGCTTAAAGACAAAGGCAAGCGATTATCGCTGTTCATGAACGCCGTCAATAATGGGCGAGGGAAAGCTTCTGACCAATGAGATATTTCTGCGATCAAGACGAGAAATGAACATGAAAGATAACGAGTCACTCGAGATTAGTGCCGAGAGATTGAGGCTTGCGCTACCGCTGATGGTGAAAAACGGCGTGGCCATAAATCCCCAAAACTATACCGTCTGGTACGAGTATGTGGCCGGCACAGACGAAAGACTAAAGCAGGAGATCGACGCACAACTACAGAGGGAGCAGCGTGTCGGCGACGAGGCGACTAAGCAGCTTTACCAAAAATATTTTTCCTGCCAATTCGAGCGGAAACTCGAACCGATGCAAAAAGCGATGCGTGAGATCGTATCCCTTCTCTTCGGTTACCTAGCGGAGATGGATGATCAAGCCAGCAAGTACGGCGATACTCTGACCCATTATGGCAATGAGCTACGGGGCGACCTAGCTGTAACCGATGTCCAGCGTATACTCAATGCGCTTGTCGACCATACTCAATCTTTGCGCAGCGCGCAGTCCTCTGTACGTCATCGGCTCAACGAGAGCACCGCAGAACTCGAGCGACTGCGGCTCGAACTGGAGACCGCGAAACGCGAAGCCGCAACCGACCCACTGACGGGGGTATTAAACCGAAAAGGCCTGCAGGTCGCCCTCGAACGTGCAATCTCTGAGTATCACTCCGGAGGGACACCACTGTGTCTGCTCATGATCGATATCGATCATTTCAAGAAAGTTAATGATTGTTATGGCCATCTGCTAGGTGATAAGGTACTGCGGCTTGTTGGCACAACACTGCGTCAAAGTATTAAAGGACGAGATACGGCGGCTCGCTACGGGGGTGAAGAGTTTGCCGTACTGCTCCCCGACACTCCTCTAGAAGGCGCGAAAACGCTAGCGGATCAGATCCGCATAGCCATTTCGGCGGGCAGAATCCTCCGGGTGGATAACCGTCAGTCCATCGGTCAAATCACGGTTTCGATTGGACTCACGGCTCATCGCTTCGGCGAAGCGCCAGAGCAAACTTTGGAACGTGCTGACGAAGCCCTCTATCAATCCAAGCGCTCCGGTCGCAACCGTGTAACAGTAAAGGCTCCGCCGCCATAGGGAACTGGCATCTCACTTCCCTCCCCGCTATCTGCCGAAGCGCTTCGGAAGCTCTCGGGGTGCGAGATGCCCCTTGAGTTGCAAAGCGCAGGACAGATCATGAGCCGCATTGATTCGAACAACTCATATCTGTGCATGCAAGTTATCTTGACACCTACCTATTGCGTTCTAACCTGTTGAATTGTCGAACGACTTGCCTTCTCCCCTCGGTTTTCCATTAGTAAGCAATGTGAGCACACTCACGTATTGTCAGTTCAGGACGTCGGCCAGATTTACATTTCCCCTGGCTCGGGTAATGATGAGGGGAAGTCTTTCAACTTAACTTTTTGAAATAATTATACTTTAAGAAGAAAAAACGGTCTCGGCACCAGATTTGCCGAAGCATTTGCGCGAAATGTTGCTGTCATTTACAAGCGATATGCGCGCAAGCCCTTTAGGCACTGGAGGTCATGACCATGTCAATAATTAAAATGCCGGTCAAACGGGTGCAGAATGTGAGTCACGTTGCTCGGGCAGATCTTGTTCCGCTCGCTGCTTTATACTATGTACATGTTGACCCCAACCCGGCGAAGGCTCAAAGTCTCATGGCGGCTTTTTGTGCGCAAGCGAGCAGCCAGGCTGCCATTGAACTTACTAACGTTCAGTACCACGCCTTTAAGGACGCAACAAAGCATATCGTTCAGTGTATAGAGCGTACTTATGCTGCCTACCTGAAGGAGGCAGAACGGCTAGGCTAACGAGGTGCTCAGCAGCATCAAAACCTGGTGCTATCCGTTTGTGATAAGGTAATCCTAGATCCTCTGGCAAAAATGGGCAGAAAAAGTGTGTGTCGCCCGCCCGTGCCGAGTTGGCTGCGAGGTGCTTTTGTTCAAGCCTGACGAGTTCTAGAATCTGCACGCCAATCGATTGCGCCATGCCATCTCAACGTCAGTTGGCATACCAGGTGCACGCTTCCAGAGAATGTCAGCTCCCTCTCAAAAGTAGCCGTAAAAACATACTGCAACCCTGTCGTTTCGATACTTAATGGTTTCGAGCGGCGAGCTTAGGTGGCAAATTGGACTCGGCACATCTCGCAACATGAGTATAATTGGCAACTCTCAAGCGACGTAGGGAGTCCGTCTGCTTAGAGTGACGCGGGAGCTCACCAGCATCGCTTCCTTATCATTCAATAGCCTCTTCGGCGCTAGCATTGCTTGATCGCGCTGCCGTTTATGCGAATCTCTAGAAGCGAATCGCACATCTCAGAATTGGGATGCAAGTGGCTCGATAGCGGCCATCACATAGCGCAACAGGAATCAGGAGAGGTGTTTCACTGGAGTCGTTGATGAGTAGTCCTTCATGGCTAGAGAAACAAAGTAGCACCTCGCTCCAACGCCTGTTGCCCCGGTTGGAAGCGCGTTTTTCGGAACGGGTAGATGAAGGTGCGTGGCAAGCCTATATACAGCGAGTTCGCGAGCATTTTCCACGTTTGTTCAAGCTTTTACATTCTTTGTACGGGCATTACTACGACTTTTTTTTTCATCTTGAGAGCATCCTTGCCACCGCTACACAGATGTGGGTAGAGAGGCCTGACGAGCTAAAAGCCCTCGACGTCATGCGCGAAGCGGATCCCCACTGGTATCAATCGCACCGCATGGTGGGTGCCATGTGCTATGTCGATCGATTCGCAGGTAATATTGCGGGGATCCGCGCAAGGATTCCGTACCTCACAGAACTTGGGATTACTTACCTGCACCTCATGCCACTATTTCGATCCCCGGAAGGAGATAATGATGGCGGCTATGCCGTCAGCAGTTATCGGGAAATCAATCCCGTGCTCGGAACCATGGATGAGCTCGCGGAACTTGCGGGGCAGTTACGCCAGCATGGCATTAGTCTCGTTCTCGATTTTGTGTTCAATCACACATCCGATGAGCACGAGTGGGCAAGGCGAGCGTTGGCGGGCGATTCCGAATACCAGGAGTACTATCGGATGTATCCCGATCGTACCCAGCCTGACGCATTCGAAAGGACTATCAACTCTGTATTTCCAGAGGAGCATCCAGGATGCTTCACCTATCGAAACCGCATTCGAAGGTGGGTGTGGACCAGCTTTCACAATTATCAATGGGACCTCAACTATGAAAATCCAATGGTATTTAACCGCATGGCGGAGGAAATGCTTTTCCTAGCCAACCAGGGCGTTGAAGTGCTGCGACTCGATGCTGTGGCTTTTCTCTGGAAACGCTTAGGAACGAGCTGTGAGAATCTACCGGAGGCTCATATCCTGATCCAGGCTTTCAATGCGGTGTGCCGCATATCGACACCCGCTCTCGAATTCAAGTCTGAAGCCATTGTGCATCCGGATGAAGTGGCCAAGTATATTGGCGAAGACGAATGCGCGCTTTCTTACAACCCGAATTTGATGGCCCTGCTCTGGAATTCGCTCGCCACGCGGAAGGTGCGACTCTTGAAGCACTCCCTGCAGAAGCGCTTTCCCATACCGGCAGGTTGTGCCTGGGCGAACTACGTTCGCTGTCACGATGATATCGGCTGGGCATTTTCGAATGAAGATGCCGAAGAAGTACAAGTCATTCCGCGGGACCACCGACGCTTTCTGGCAGAATTCTATACCGGTCGGTTTCAAGGGAGCTTCGCCCGAGGGCTGCCGTTTCAGGAAAATCCGGATACCGGTGATGCGCGTATCTCTGGAACCACGGCCTCTTTGTGCGGCCTAGAGAAGGCGCTCAAAGAAGATGATCAGGTAGAGCTGGAGTTTGCTATCCGCCGTATACTGCTTCTGCACGGCATCATCTTCACCATCGGAGGCATACCGCTTCTCTACTTAGGTGATGAGCTCGGGATCTTGAATGACTATAGCTATACCCAATATCCGGACATGGACGGCGACAGTCGGTGGGTTCATCGCCCAGTTTTCGATTGGGAAAGGGCAAAGCTTCGTCGAGATCCGGAGAATATATCCGGCAAAATCTATGCTGGCCTGTTGAGGTTAGTGCAGATTCGCCAGCAAAATTTGGCTTTTACCAGAGCCGAAACGGAGATCATTGCTACCGGTAACGACTACGTCCTCGGTTATTTCCGCCATCACGATGAGCAAAGCGTGCTTGTGCTGGCCAACTTCAGCGAACGGGAGCAATTAGTGGCAGGCCGACAGCTGAGATTATTCGGTATGCGCAAAACCTTCACGGATGTGGTAGCCGGTAAAACCATCACCGCTACCCAGACCCTAGTCCTTGAAGCTTATCAACTCATGGTCTTGGTAGGGGTACGTTGAGCGAACAACCACGGTGTCTAAGAAAATAGGGATCATTGGGTGGCGGGAATGGGTCGCGCTCCCTGATCTCGGCATCCAGAGGATTAAATGCAAGATCGATACTGGCGCCCGCACTTCGACTCTTCATGCCTTCTTCGTCGAGCGCTTTATCGAGCAAGGACGGCCGCGCGTTCATTTCGCTATCCACCCACTGCAACGACGTACCGATGTGGAACATCGATATACGGCTGATCTCGCAGACGAGCGGATGGTCTGCGACTCCGGCGGTCACCGCGAGAAGCGTTGTATTATTCGCACCCGGGTACTCGTGGGAAGTCTGAATTGGCCAATCGAAATCACCTTAACTTCAAGGGATACCATGCGTTTTCGCATGCTGCTCGGACGAACTGCCATCCATCGACGTTTCCTTGTCGATCCCTCAGCCTCCTATCTTGCTGACACACTACGGATTGCGAGAGTATCAAGTTAGTGGTGGTCCGACGAAAGAATCTTTATAACAAAGGAAGAAGATCATGCGGATCATCATTCTCTCGAGAAACCGCGCGCTCTACTCGACGCGGCGACTCATCGAGGCTGGACAGCAACGAGACCACGCGATGCGTGTCATTGATCCCCTGCGCTGCTACATGGATATCGCCTCCCATCGGCCCGGCGTCTGCTATAAGGGAGAAAGGCTAGAAGATATCAATGCTGTCATCCCGCGCATCGGTGCGTCCGTTACGTTCTACGGCGCGGCGGTACTACGTCAATTCGAAATGATTGGCGCCTATCCACTCAATGAGTCGGTTGCCATCACTCGCTCGCGGGATAAGCTTCGTTCTTTGCAGATACTAGCCCGCGCCGGTATTGGGCTGCCCCTAACGGGATTCGCCAGCTCACCCGATGATACGCAGGATCTTATCAAGTTGGTCGGCGGGGCACCCTTGGTGGTGAAATTGCTAGAAGGCACACAGGGCAAGGGCGTCGTGTTGGCGGAGACGGACAAGGCCGCAGAGAGCCTTATTGAGGCATTCAGGGAGCTGGAGGCGAATTTCCTGGTGCAGGAATTTATCAAGGAAGCCGGCGGCTCAGACATTCGCTGTTTTGTCATCGGCGAGCGGGTGGTCGCCGCCATGCGCCGTCAGGCCAAGGAAGGAGAGTTTCGTTCCAATCTGCACCGCGGAGGCACGGCAAGCCTCGTCAAGCTCACTCCAGAGGAGCGGACGACTGCGATACGCGCCGCTGGAAAGATGGGACTGAACGTTGCCGGTGTGGACTTGCTGCGCTCCCACCATGGACCGGTTGTCCTGGAAGTCAATTCCTCCCCGGGATTGGAAGGTATCGAGCATGCTACCGGACAGGATGTGGCCAACATGATCATTCAATTCATCGAGAAAAACGCCAAGCCTCACAGAACCGCCACCCGTGGCAAGGGATAACGGACAAGTGGGCGAGCCGTTGGTGATTAACGACCAATGTATCGCGCCGGGCAGCCGAACAATTCTGGAGCTAAAGTTGCCCCAGCTTTACACCCACACGCCAATGGCCATGCCCGTACATGTGGTGCGAGGACGACAACCGGGCCCGCGGCTTTTTGTCAGCGCTGCCATCCACGGCGATGAGCTCAACGGCATGGAGATCATTCGCCGCCTCCTCAAGCCATCCCTACTGAAACGGTTGAGGGGTACTCTCATTGCCATTCCGATCGTCAATGTCTACGGCGTCATTCAGAACTCACGTTACCTCCCTGATCGCCGCGACTTGAATCGCGCCTTCCCAGGCTCCGAGCGAGGATCGCTGGCGGCGCGGCTGGCTCACCTCTTCATGCGCGAAATCGTGGAAAACTGCAGCCATGGGATTGACCTCCATACCGGTAGCCTCCATCGGGCGAACCTGCCGCAGGTGCGGGCGAATCTGGATGACGCGGAAACGCTTCGCTTAGCCAAGGCCTTTGGAGTACCGGTGTTGATCAATGCCATCGTTCGCGATGGATCGCTTCGAGAAGCCGCTGCTGAGCACGGGATATCGACGTTGCTCTATGAAGCCGGGGAGGCGCTGAGATTTGACGAAATCAGCATCCGGGCAGGCTTACAAGGCATTATCAATGTGATGCGGGCGCTCGCGATGCTGCCGGCTGGTCGTGCACCAGCCAAAACGGCGTCAGAGCCTTTTGTAGCACGGTTGAGCACCTGGACACGCGCGCCAGAGAGCGGCATCTTGCGCACCGTAGTAGCGCTTGGTGCACGCGTCAAGAAAAACGATTTGCTCGGCGTAATCGCTGATCCCTTTGGAGAAAGGGAAACGCTTGTGCCAGCACCCCTTGGAGGAGTGATAATTGGCCGCACGCAGATCCCGCTGGTGCACGAGGGAGAAGCGTTGTTCCACATCGCTCGTTTCGAGGATGCCCGCGAGGTGGCTGAACACGTGGAAGCATTTCACAGCAATCAGATAGGAGCCATCGAGGAGGATTCGGAGCCCGCCATCGTCTGATGATAACGCAACAGCGCCCCAGCGTGAGTTAAGAAACATTGATGGTACGAACGAGTCCTTTGCGAGAGACGCCGCGATATTTTGCGCCCGCAGCAACATCCGTTACCATTTACCTATCGAGACAATAGGCCATGGTCATCGTTTCGTCAGCGTCACCATTCAGAGGGTAAGGCCGTGCGAGAATTTGCACGCAGCCCATCGTCTGGCCACAAGGGTGTGTCCGGCAGGGATGCCGGACTCAAGCCTATACGGATGTATTCACGGCGTCCCTTGAGGCCAGACGATGGGCTGCTGCCACCGGCCGAAAGGACAAAAAGTGCCGAAACGATGACCATGGCCAGGCAATAAATAACGGCACATTCGGATGTGCAAATTCCATATGTTTAATGACGTTAGATTGGCCTGAGAGGGTGTTTGAAAACCCTGGCAAGTGCAGGGAAGCGCCAGCACGATGGCAAACAGCGGCACGGATTACGACGCGGTACAATTTTTTGAACACCGGTAAGCTCCACAGAGGTGATCCGCCGGGACGGGCCCCGAGTAGCCCGCAGCCTACAGATCGTATGTGGACTTTGAGCCGCCGCCCGCTGCTTTGAAATGTTTATTTAATGTCTATTTGTTGAGGCCAATGGAGATTAATTCGTGAAAGAGGGTTTTTTGGCAGCTGTTCTTGTCTTGCTTAGCATTTGCTTTTTCCCGACTTCCGCATTCTGCACGCCCAGATTACCTCCCCAGGAGGTAGTCAAAAGCACGGCAGACCAAGTTCTTCGCGTTTTAGAGGCTGAGCAGAAAGACCTCAGGGCACATCCCGAACGCGTCTACGATGTCGTAAACGAATATATCCTTCCGAATTTCAGCTTTCCCGCGATGTCGAGGCTGGTTCTCGGCAGACATTGGCGAAGCGCCACCGATCTGCAACGTCAGCAGTTTACCGACGCATTCCGGTCTCTGCTCGTTCGCACCTATGCCGACTCGTTAATCGATTATACGGGTGTACCTATTCGATACCTCCCGGTTCACATGGAAGAGAAGGCCAAGGATGCCACGGTGCATACCGAGATCAAGCCATCCACCGGGCCAGCCGTTACCATCAGCTACCGTTTGCGGTTAATCAGCGGAGAATGGAAAGTCATTGATGTCGTCGTTGAAGGAGTGAGCTTGATCACTAACTATCGAACCGAGTTCAGTACCGAAATTAGTCAAAGTGGACTGGACAGCCTCATAAGCAGTTTGCAAGCTCGTGCCCCATCGCCCGTTCCGAAAAATCATTGACACCATCGTCCCCCTCAGTCTGCGGCCCGCCGGTTATTTGGCGCCGCCCCACGACTTGCGGCAAGTGGTGTCGGGATCCGTTTCGAGACCGCGGTGTGAGCACCGTCACCTTCCCCCCAATCCCACGTGCGTACGTGCAGATCGCGCTGTGGGAAAGGAATTTCGATGGCCTGCTCACGAAAGGCTTTGTCGACTGCAAAATTAAGATCGCTTAACACCGACAGTCGCTTGGTAATGTCGTGAATAAAGCAGCGCAGCTCAAAATTCAGGGCGCTGTCGCCAAATCCGCGAAACCACACTAATGGTGCCGGAACGTTGGGGTGCTGCGTTACCACCTGTGGATGAGCATTAGCGACCTCGAGCAACGTATCTCGCACCACTTCTGTATTGCTTCCATAGGCGACGCCCACGGGTAGGATCAGTCGTCCGTAGGGATCCCTCAGCGTCCAATTGATCACCTGCGCGGAAATAAACTCCGAATTCGGCACGATCACATCAGAACGGTCAAAAGTTTGGATTTCAGTCGCTCGCACCCGCACCTTCTTGATAATACCTTCGGTGCTCCCTACCACGACCCAATCACCGGGACGCACCGGGCGCTCGAAGAGCAGAATAATTCCGGACACGAAATTACTGACAATATTCTGTAAGCCGAAGCCGATCCCCACGGAGAGTGCCCCGGCGATAATTGCCAGGTTGGTGAAGTGGACCCCGGCCAGGGAGAGTCCTACCAGCACCGCCACGGCCACGCCGGCGTAACTGGTTAGCGTAACCAGCGTTTCACGGGCGCCTGCGTCTAGGCGAGTCCGACGCAGCCACTTGTTTTCCAAGGTGTTCTTAATGCGCCGGGATCCGGTAAGCAAGAGCGCGAACAAGAACAGCCCAGTGAGTACCTTGGAAGGCACAACGCGCACCTCCCCCACGGTGAACCCATCCACCAGGTACTCTACGAGCAGGGCAAAGCCGGCATCAGACAGCCCCCAAACCCGGAGCAATGCCATTCCAAGAGCACCCCAGGCAAGCAGCGACATGAGAAAACGCAGCCATACCAGCCCCGGCATGGGTTCATCGGCACGCAAACCCAAACGCCAGCGAAAACCCCGTTGCCACTGATACTGCCCGCTCTCGAGGCCATCAAAGAGCGCCCCGAAAGCACTCTGCACCATCCAAAAAGCCAGCAAGGCTACCAATGTGCCTATCAGGCCGAGCGACAAGAAGGTGGCTAGATTGCGGTAACCGAGCCATTCCGCACTGAGAATGACCGCCAGTAGGAGCAACAGTACCAGGCGAAGTTTTCGTCCATTTTGCTTGAGAGCGGGGATCTGGCCCACCATCCAAGTTAGCCAGGCTCCATTGATAATCAGGAAACCCATGAAAATCGCTCGTGCCAGCGCAAACACCGTCTCCGGCAGGCGTTGCGCGAGCAAAGTCATGAAGAGCAAGTACGCCATGAAGACCAAGAACGCCAACACCATCAGGCGCCTGGCCAAACGTTGCGCAAGTAGGTCTGGCAACGGCGTGAGCTGCGCTGCCTGTCCCGGAGGGGACAAAACGGTTCGAATGATGGTCAGCGTTGCCACATAACCGACAAGCCCATAGAAAAAAAGCGCGACAAACGGTTGCGACGAGGCATCGCGAAATTGCGTCGCAAGCTGCGTTGCGAACGCACCGCACAGCAACAAACAGGGTGCGTAGTGAGCCAACGATGCGGCCAGAGCGCCCCGAGCACGCGCGAAGGGATACCCCTGTTCCACACCGATCTGATATCGATGCAGCCGTCTATTGGTCCTGATGCCCAACGCCAAGGCGATGGCGCCGATTATCGCCATCCGCCAAAGCGTCTCAGGGGTCAGACTTCGCAGCCCACTGAACTCGTCGATGACGCGTTGGCCGCCGACCCACCACTGTCCCGGGTCTCTCAACGTCACCAGGATCAATTCACGAAGCGTGAGATCCCGGTGAAGCAGGCGTGCCTTGAGCAGGGCGTTTTGAAGCCCGGCAAGCCCATCCACCAGCGCATCCGCGCGGCGTGCCAGCACGCGGCACTCGGTCACACGCCCCTGAATCAGAGCCTGCTCTTTCAAAAGCGAGCGGCGCTCACCGCGCACCTCCTTTTGTTCTTCGGAGGTCGGCTCGCCTATCGCTTTCAGCGACTCTTTGAGCTGCGCAAGTGCAGGCTCAAGGCTCGTGAAACACTGATTACTCCGTGTTCGTAAGCCAGTGGCCTCTTTAATGGCGTTGCCAACATCACCCTCGGACATCGTGCCCTTTGCGAGGCGACTTTCGATGCTCTCCAAGGCGGCCTTGATCTTGGCCGCATCCTCGCCAAGATCTTTGGGCGATACCCCGGTGGCGGCCCAGCTGAATGGCACCACGACCACGAGCCAAATGCAAACCAAGAAACGCAGCGAAACCATTGCGAGATATTTTACGAGTGTGTTGTCAATAACCGCTGGCCGGCGCAAAAAACGAGCCACCGCACCGGCACCCAACCAGTATCGACGCAAATCGAGAACAGGGTGAAGGCTTAAAAGCTGTTGGAAAACCTACTGCGCTGAGCATAGCGATGTTGCGTTCATTGTTTGCCTGAGCAGGGCGCTGGGGCCGCGACAGGCTTCTTTCTCGCCAATTTACTCAAACCGAAGGCACGTCGCCCGTGCGCGGGCGCAATCGACCATACACCGCACCGAGTACGACACCGTAGACCAAGTGCTCCACCAAGGTGACCAGTGGCTGCATTGGGTTTAGATGCAGACCAAAATAACCCGCTCCGGCGAGCGGCATCACCATCAGCC
>JBAPTW010000085.1:0-10693 GCA_049282355.1 Gammaproteobacteria bacterium
AGCCTGACCTTGCCCATCGGCATCGGTGCGCATACCTCTCCGGCGCTAGCGGCGGCCGCCCGCGCTCGCGCCGATGCCTTGGCGGACTATGAGAGTCTCAAGCGCCAACTCGCGCTCGCCCTGGTGCAGGCGGCCAAAGCGCTGAAATCCGCCCATGCCGAGCTCGATCTCGCCGCTGAGCAGAGCCGGGTGGCAAAAGAAAACCTGCGTCTAGCCCAGGTGGCATTCCAAGCAGGAGAAACGGATCTGGTCGGGTTGCTGCGGGCACAAGGCCTCGCCTTTGCCGCCGAACGCCGCCAAAAAGAGCTTGGCATCATGCGCCGACGTGCCCGTGCGCGTTACAACCAGGCTATAGGATTGTTGCCATGAGATGGTATCAGGCTTTTCTCGCGTCTGTTCTTGCCTTTAGCGGCAGCGCCGCCTCATTTGCATCCCACGAGGTTCCCATCACCGAGGCGCAGATGAAACACCTCGGGATTAACCTCGCGCAGGTAGAGCCGGCCACCTGGATCGCCACCGACCGTCTGCCGGCGCAGGTCACCATCCCTCCACGCCAGGAGCGGGTGGTCAGCACGCCCAGCGACGGGCTGGTGATCGAGCTCAGGGCCGGGGTCGGCGACGAGGTGAAACAAGGTGAGGTGCTGGCGCTGATCGAAAGTCCATCGCTGGTGGCCCTGCAGCGCGAGTTTCTGCAGGCGCTCACCCAGCAGAAACTCTCAGATGCCGAGTTCAAGCGCGACGCGCAGCTTTTTAAAGAAGGGATCATTGCCGAACGGCGCTACCTGGCCACACGCAGCAGCTATCAGGAAGCAGAGGCCACTTTGGACGAACGCCGCCAAGCGCTGGCGCTGGCGAGTATGAAGGAAGCAGCGATTGAGCAACTGGCACGCAGCCGACGTCTGACCAGCGAGCTGGAAGTGAAAGCACCCATCGATGGCGTGATCTTAGCTAGCATGGCGGTCGTCGGTCAGCGGCTCGATCGCTCCGCTCCCTTGTACCGGCTGGCCCAGCTGGAGCCTGTGTGGCTTCACATCCGCGTGCCGTTGGGGCGGCTCACCGGTGTGACCTTGGGAGCGCCGGTGGAGTTGCCCTGCGAGGACAAAGGCAACGCGCAGGTCACGCTCATCGGGCGTAACGTCGATCCCGATAGCCAGACGGTACTGGTGCGAGCCGAGGCGCATGACGTCGGCGCCTGCCTGCGCCCAGGGCAATTTCTCCAGGTGCGCCTCAAACTGAGCGGGAAAGAACGGCGCTTTCGCCTTCCCGCCAGCGCCGTGGTGCGCACGCGCGAGATGAGCTTGGTGTTCGTGCGCGCCCCCTTCGGTTTCTTGGCAACGCAGGTTCACGTCGCCGGGCATGAAAAGGACTTCGCTATCGTGACCGGCCAGCTCAAAGGCGACGAGTCGGTCGCCGTCTCGGGGCTAGCGGCCATTAAGGGAGCTTGGATGGGCCTGGGCGGGGGTGAGTGAGGATGCTCGAGGGGTTGGTCCGGTTCGCGCTCACCCAACGAATCTTTGTGCTGCTGTTGATGCTGCTCTTGATCGGTGGTGGCACATGGGCGTTCCAGCAGCTGCCCATCGATGCCTTCCCCGATGTCTCCTCGCCACAGGTCAGGATCGTTCTTAAGGCACCCGGCATGACGCCCGAGGAGGTGGAGTCACGGATTACCGCCCTGGTCGAGGTCGAGATGCTCGGTATCCCCGACCAGGTGATGCTGCGCTCCATGACCAAATATGGGCTGACCGATATCACCGTCGATTTCGCCGATGGCACCGACATCTATTGGGCGCGCCAACAGGTGGCCGAGCGCCTGGCCGCCATCCGTGACCAGCTGCCGCCGGACTTGAGCGGCGGCATCGCACCCGCGACCACGCCGCTCGGCGAGATGTACATGTTCACCATCGAGGGCGGGGGGCTCACGCTGAGGGAGCGGCGCAGTCTCCTGGACTGGGTGATCCGCCCGGCGCTACGCACCGTGCCCGGGGTGGCCGATGTCAACGCCTTGGGCGGGTTGGTTGAGAGCTTTGAAGTCATCCCCGACAATGCCCGTATGAATGCACGCGGGGTCAGCCTGGCGAGCCTGCGTAGCGCCTTGGAGACCAACAACCGTAACGACGGCGCAGGTCGCCTGGTGGAAGGCGAAGAGACCCTGCTGGTGCGCTCCGAAGGCCAGCTTCAAACACTGGAGCAGGTACGCGCCATCGTGGTCAAGATGAGCCAGGGCGTACCGGTGCGGGTCGCAGACGTTGCGGCTGTGCGCATGGGGGCATTAACGCGTTATGGCGCCGTGACCGGCGATGCCACCGGGGAGGTGGTGCAGGGGCTGGTACTGGGCCTGCGTGGCGCGAACGCCCGTGAGGTGGTCAAGGGTGTGCGCACCAAGTTGGAACAAATCCAGCCCGCCCTCCCCGCGGGTGTGCATATCGAGGTGTTTTACGACCGCAGCCACTTAGTGGAGCGCGCCGTGCACACCGTCTCCAAGGCGCTGGGGGAGGCCGTCATCCTGGTGTTGATCCTGTTGGTGCTGATGCTCGGCAACCTGCGCGCGGCACTGACGGTGGCCTTGATTCTGCCTCTGGCGGCCCTGTCGACGTTCCTACTGATGCGCTCTTTCGACATGTCCGCCAATCTCATGAGCCTGGGCGGTCTGGCTATCGCCATCGGTATGTTGGTGGATGCGGCAGTGGTGGTGGTTGAAAATATTGTGGCCCAGCTGGCCGAGGCGGGCCCTCACAGCCGCCTGCCGCGCCTGCACCTGATCTACCGCGCTGCCCGCGAGGTGGCCGTACCGGTGACGTCAGGGATCCTGGTCATCGTGATCGTTTTTCTGCCCCTGTTGACCCTCCAGGGACTTGAAGGCAAGCTCTTTATCCCGGTGGCACTGACCATCGTCTTTGCACTGAGCAGCTCGCTGCTACTCTCGCTGACCGTCATCCCGGTACTGGCCTCATACCTTATCCGTAAGGTGAACCATGCGGATCCGTGGCTGGTGCGCCTCCTGCACAGAATTTACCAGCCGATGCTCAACTGGGCGCTCAGGCACGAGCGCGTGGTGATAGGCGCGGCGCTAGTGGCGCTGGCTGCCACCGGCGCGGCATTCACCCAGATCGGCAAGACTTTCATGCCGACCTTGGACGAGGGCACCGTTATCGTTCAGCTTGAGAAGCTGCCTTCGATCAGCCTCGGCGAATCCCTAGGGCTCGACCTGCGGGTCCAAAAGGCCCTGTTGGCCGAAGTCCCGGAGGTCGTGAGCGCCGTGGCACGCACCGGCACCGACGAGATCGGCCTGGACCCCATGGGCCTTAACCAGACCGACACCTTTCTGGTGCTCAAGCCCCGCAACCAATGGCAGGTGCCGGACAAAGAAGCCTTGATCGAAAGGCTGCGCACGGTGATGAAGATGTTTCCGGGGGTCGCCTATGCGTTCACTCAGCCCATCGAGATGCGGGTCTCGGAGATGCTCACCGGCGTGCGCGGTGACGTGGCGGTGAAAATTTTCGGCTCAGACCTTGCTCTCCTCAACCGGACGGCCGAGGAGATTGCCGCGGTGTTGCGCCGCATTGAGGGCGCCGAGGACGTCCACCATGCCCGCAACGAGGGGGTGCAATATTTGCGAGTGACTATCGACCGACTGGCCGCCGGTCGCCTGGGCCTGGATGTCAATCGGCTGGCCGCTGAGCTGCGCAGCCAATTAGAAGGCAACCAAGTCGGCACCATCTATGAGGGGGTGCGGCGAATACCCTTGCTGCTGCGGGGCGCGCCGGAGGTGCGAAGCTCCGCCGCAGAGTTCACCAATCTTATGTTGACCTTACCTGATGGCCGCCTGGTGCCGCTGGCCACGGTCGCCCGGGTGGATCGGGTGCAGGGACCCGTGCAGGTGGGCCGCGAGCAGGGCAACCGCATGAGTGTCGTGATCGCCAATGTGCGTGGCCGTGATCTGGTGAGCTTCGTGGACGAGGCGCGCCGCACGGTGAGTGAGCGGTTGCAGCTGCCCACGGGTTACCACCTGGAATGGGGCGGTCAGTTCGAAAATCAACAGCGAGCAGCGAAGCGTTTGTCGCTGGTGGTGCCGGTGTCCATCGGCTTGATTTTTCTGCTGCTGTTCTCCACCTTTCGTTCCCTGCGCCAAGCCGTGCTGGTGCTGCTCAACGTCCCGTTCGCCCTGATCGGCGGGGTGTTTAGCCTGTGGCTTGCCGGGGAATACCTGTCTGTGCCGGCGTCGGTGGGCTTCATTGCGCTGCTCGGCATCGCGGTGCTCAACGGTGTCGTGATGGTGACCTACTTCAACCAGCTCCAGGGCCTCGGCCGACCTCTCACGGAGGTGGTGGTGGAAGGCGCCCAGCGGCGGCTACGCCCGGTATTGATGACCGCGACCATCGCCGCCTTTGGGTTAGTGCCACTGCTGTTTGCGACCGGTCCTGGCTCGGAGATCCAGCGCCCGCTAGCCATTGTGGTGATCGGCGGACTGGTCACCTCCACGCTGTTGACGCTGGTCTTGCTGCCAATCCTCTACCGCCACTATGGTGCAGCCCCGAGCGCATCGGTCGCTGCAACTGCGCTGGAATCGGCCTACCATGAGCATGCCGCCGGGCAGTAGGCGGCATCGCCAGTATCCCCTAGGCAACTGGGCGTAGCATTGATCGCGAGAATGTCATGAAACCTTGTCTTCTGGTTCTGATTGTGGCGCCCGAGTTGGAGGAGCCGCTGGCAGATTGGCTGCTCGAGCGCGAAGACATCAAAAACTTCACTCAACAAGAGATCCGCGGTTTCAACCGCGATCATGCCGAATTCTCCTTGGAGGAGCAGGTCACCAGCCGTCAGCAGCGCGTGATGTTTCACGTGCAGACAACCGAAACTAGGGCCCAAGCGTTGGTCTCGGAATTGCGCACGGCGCTTCCCAGCGCAGCGAGCCAGGTCTTGCTGATCCCGCTGCTGTCGCCAGCCTTGCAGGGCTGATGCAGCGGCGGCGCAGCAGGCATCAAGCGTGTCGGATGTCGACAGCGATTCAGCTACGATTAAGCGGCCTCTAGTAAGGTGTCAACCGAGTTCAAAGTCAGCTGGAGGTAAGAGCGATGGGAGTGAAGCTTTAACCATGTGGCATTACCTGCGCGTGCGCATTGTCTGCATCGCGCTATCCATGGTTGCAGGCAATCCTGTCCCGGTTTTGGCCGATGAGGAAGCAACGGTTGCCGGCCATGAGGAGGCCTACTGGTTGCGTCGCACAGGCAAGATCCTGCCACTCGATCACTTTATCCGGCACGCACAGAAGCTTTATCCAGGCCAGGTTCTGGAAGCAGAGTTAGAGCGTAAACGGGGCCGGTTGGTCTATGAGATCGTCATCGCCGATCGTGACGGCCGTTACCACGAGATCTATTACGACGCCGCCAACGGTCGATTGCTGCGTGCGGAGCAAGAGTGAAGTATGCGTATACTGCTGGTGGAGGACGATGAAGGTCTCGCCCGCGAGCTGCGCGGGCGGCTGCGGGATGAAGGCTACGCCATTGACCTTGCCGCTAACGGCATCGATGCCGAACACTTGGGCCGCGAGGAAGACTATGATCTAATCATTTTGGACTTGGGGATTCCCGACCGGCCGGGGCTTGAGGTACTGCACAATTGGCGGGCAGGGCGCATCGGCACGCCGGTCATCATCTTGACGGCGCGTGATGCCTGGCACGAAAAGGTGGATGGCTTAAAAGCCGGCGCGGATGACTATGTCGCCAAGCCATTTCACTTCAAGGAACTTCTGGCGCGCATACAGGCCGTGATCCGGCGCAGCGCCGCCAAAGAGGCAGGGCAGCTGAAGGCCTTCGGTATGACGCTCGACGAAGACCATCAATCTGTTCTCATGGATGGCGGCGAGAGCCTGCAACTGACAGGCACGGAATTTAAGCTGCTCCGTTACCTCATGCTGCATCGCGGGAAGATCCTCTCCAAGTCAAGACTCGCCGAGCACCTCTATGAGTTCGACGACGAGCGCGATAGCAATGTCATCGAAGTGTACGTCAATCGACTCCGACAGAAACTGGGCAAGCACTTGATCCAGACGCGCCGCGGCCAGGGCTACGTTCTTGGGAACAAGCCTTGACATCGATCCAAAGCCGCCTCGGGATCTGGCTGCTGGGTAGCGTGATCCTGCTGTTCGGTCTGCACTGGCTGGTCACGAGTCGGGCGCCACGCCTATTCACGGAAGAATACGTCCGCAGCCGCCTGGAGCACGATGGAGAGAGCCTGTTACTCGGGCTGCGCTTCGAGGCGGACGGGCAGCCCACACTGAACCCGGCTTATATCGCTCCGATTTACCAGCGCCCCTACTCCGGGCACTACTTTCTTATCCTGTCGGGGAAGTACCGGCTCCGATCCCGCTCGCTCTGGGACGAAGACCTACTGCTTCCTGAGAGCATGGCCACTCATTCCGGTCCTTGGCATGTGAACGGACCGCAACGCCAACCCCTCCTGTTGTGGGCCCGTAGCTTTGAGAAGCAAGGTCGACAGGTCGTCATTGTGGTGGGGGAAGATCTCACTGCCTTACATGAGCACGTGGCTCGTTTCCGCACACGCTTCACTTTCGTAACCCTCTTCCTGTTGGTGTTTGTCATCCTTGCTCAGCGGGTCATCGTGCGCCTCGCGCTGCGACCGCTGGACCAGGTGCGAGAGGATTGCCAAAGGTTGGAACGGGGGGAGATTGCCAATCTGAGCGAACACTTGCCGCTGGAAGTGCGGCCTATGGTGGCCGAGATCAACCGCTTGCTCCGCCTCATGCAGCAGCGTCTGGAGCGCTCGCGCAACGGGCTCGGAAATCTTGCCCACGCCTTGAAGACTCCACTGACACTATTGGCGCAACGAGTCGACCGTGACGCAGAGAGGCTGGACGGCGACGCGACGAGAGCGATCAAAGAGGCGGTTGGCAGCATTAGCGCCATCGTGAACCGCGAGCTCAAACGGGCACGTTTGGCCGGAGGGGGAAGCCCTGGACAACGCTTCGACGTCGGTCTAGAGCTGTCGAGCCTCCTTGACGTACTGAAAAGAATCTACGCCGACAAAAAGCTCCGATACGAACTTGTTGTCCCCGAAGGCAAGATGTTCAGTGGCGACCGCGAAGATATGCTGGAATTGTTCGGCAATCTTCTGGACAACGCTTGTAAATGGGCTAAGGCTCGTGTGCAGGTGCGTGTTGAGAAGGGGCCTGGCCTGGCATTTAGCATCGAGGACGACGGCCCTGGGGTGCACCTCGACGCCCTGGAAAGCCTGGCACAGCGGGGGGTGCGTTTGGACGAATCCACCGCCGGCCACGGTCTTGGACTCTCCATCTGTCAGGAAGTGGTAAGGCATTACCACGGAAACATCACCTTTGATCGATCCATTCGGCTAGAAGGCCTTAAGGTGAGCGTTACCTTGCCCGCGCTCTCAGCACGCTAGCGCACCTGTACCGGCATCAACGAAGTCGGACATCGACGTTTGCACCCCTCACGCCCGCCGATCGCCCGTCGCTCTACGTCATCCTTGGCGCTTCTGTGCAACGTCTCTGAGGCCATCCACATGCTGCACGGCGTCTTACAATGCCGGCAAGAAGGCGAACCCATCATCAGTATCTGCGACAGCGGTGGCAAGTCGAACCTTGTCTTTGGGTTGGCGAGCCTACTCAACCTCCTGCTCTACCCCCGCCTGCACAGCCGTAACCTCAAGCACGTGCTGCTGGAGCAACGCGACGGCACGAAGGCCTACCTTCCTGGGTGGATGATTAAACCAGCGGTCGCCCACCTGAAGCCGGTGGTCATTCCTCGTATTGACGTGGTAGCGCTTGAGGATTTGCGCCGCCTATTGGACCACCTCTTATCCTCCCTTGCGTTTCGTTCTGCCGGGAACACCGCAAGAGGAGGTAAGGATGATACGGGAGAACAAGCACCAAAAAGATCTGTTTCTCGACATGAGCCCATCGGAGCGCCGGCTACCTGAGGCAGAAAAAGGCCAGGTCAAGGCGTTGTTGGGGGAGCTGATGGTCTCGGTGCTCGAGGCAGAGCACCCGGCAGTGGGACGCAGAGAGCATGAAAAGGGTTTCAAAAAAAAGCGACATCTATCCTAATGACACAGGGGGACAACGGCTTTCGAATTCATCACGCTCCTCCCCAGGTTTGTGCTCAAGCTTGTTCTTTGCGTTTGCGCCCGCGTGGGCTGCAGCTGAGCAATAAGAATCATACCCCCGCTAGCATTGCTCAGTGAACTATTACCATGCGTGAGCAGCAGCGGCGCTGTCGATGCCGCAAGTTCAAGTACCTGTGAATTGCTGCTGACAGGCCGGCGCCCCTTTGCTCAGCCGTCGATCGCCAAGGCGATCGTATCGATGGCGAGGAACATCGGCAACGGCTCGCCATGAAGCAGGCCCTCGCGCACGCTCTCGACGGGCACAAAGCCGAGGGACTGGTAGAACACTGCCTGGGCTGCGTCGGTCACGACCCCGACGCAGCCCAGGCGGTCGCGTTGCTCAACGGCGAGGGTGAGCACATGGCGAAGCAGTGCCTTGCCGATGCCAAGCCCCTGGGTTCGCGTATCGACGCCCAGACGGGCCAATCGCAGCACCGGCAGCGGGTACGCCGGCAGACGCCGCCGAAGGCGGGCGCTCGGGACACTCGCCCGCTCCATCGAGGACGCCGCGACCGTGGCAAAGCCCACGATGCGCGCCTCGACGACCGCGACGTAGGTGACGGCCAAGCGCAGCTTGAACTGGTTCTGACCGGCGTAATGCTCGAAGAAGCGGTCGAGGTCGGCCTGCCCACAGGAAAAGCCACTGCGGTCGTCATCCGGGGCGAGGGGACGGATTTCAATCGCCTTGGCCACGCATCAACTCACGCAAAGCCGGGGTGGGAGCAGGCGGGCTCGTGACAAGCTCGACGATGCGGTCGAAGGTCTGGTCCTCGACCACCAGGCGAGCGGGCACGAGAGCCTCATCAGGCAGCTCTCTGCGGGCCTCCATGAAGTAGAGCAGCGCCTGCTCCACAACGAAGTTCTTCCTCAGCCCGTGGCTCTCGGTAAACCGGTCGAGCTTTTCCTTGGTGGCCACCGAGACGGTGGCCGAAATCTGCGACTGGCTGCTCATCATCGCCTCCGGGCGCTATTCCTAGAATAAACATGGCAAACCATGGAAAAACTAACATCAAATACGGCAGACAGCAAGGGTCGGGGAGGCTGTCGCGGGTCCGGACCGCTGAGAGGACGTGCGGACTTCCCTCAGCCAACCCGCGTCCGTGAGGGATGGCATCGCTTATCGCTGCCAGGAAGTCATGCTCTTTCCGGCGTTCATTGGCGCCGAATCCGTCGCCCCATGTAGCAACGCCTCTTGCTACTGGTTAAGGAGCGGAAAACCTTCCTCTTCGGTCGCCAATAGCAGCTGCTCCAAGCGACGATAGGTAAATGCAAGCGGAATGTAGTTGGCCTCAACGCGGCGCTTGCTCTGGCGCGGCTCGATGCGCCCCGGCCGGAGTCCGACCCGCGGCTGGGCGATAAGCAGTAGAAGTCAGTGCATGACCACGCCGTCGTAGCTGCCGCCGCCGCGTTGAGGCCAACTGCTCCAGACCTCTAATCGTGGTTTCAAGGACTGGGGTGAGATCTTTGGCGACAACGTCATTGCAGCCGCCTTACTCGATCGGCTGCTGCACCACGCGGTCGTCATCGAGATCAACGGTAATTCTTATCGGCTGCGTGAACACGCCGACTTGATACCAGAATCACTCAAAGGCTGTACCGTAACCCAGGCACAGGTACCCAAACGCAAACCCGGCCGGTCTCGTAAAATCGCACCGGCGGACGTCGATTAATCGTTAACCCATTTTGCTCACCAGGTGGGGAATTTTCCGTTGGCTCTTTTGGGGAATTTTCAATTGGGATTGACACCTGGGGCGTGTGCTTGGGACACAGGAAGGTAGTGACCAGGAGCTTGCCACCGGCGTAAAGCTCGCGCACCGTCAGCGGCTCGGGGACCCGCGCATACGCCTCTTCGCTCATCCACGGCGGGCGTTTCGGCTTGGTCCAGACGATCAGAGGGTCTCTCGTCCCAAGCCGCTCACCGAGGCTGAAGTCGGTACTGCGCCGGCGTGCGCCGTACTGCGCGAACAGGCCATCGACGCCGCGGCGCCACAACTCGCAGAGCAGAAAGTCGGTTGGGAAGTAGGCATCGCCGAGCAGGATGTCGCCTGGCTCAAGCTGATCAAGCAGGCCGCGGAACAACGTCTGCTCGTCGCTGCCCTTGCCCTCGCACGGCCCGCCGGCCGCGTCGAGCAAGGCACCGCTCGCGATACACAGCAGCCCCACCCGGCGCATGCTTGGAAAACCCAGCCCCTTGCGCTGACTGGCCGGCTGCGGATAGGCGTCCTGGTTCTCCTCGGTGTCGGGCAAGGTAACGGTGGTGCCTTCGGCCAGCAGCTCCCGATTCCACAGCCGGGTATCATACCCATGGTCCATCGGCGTCGTCGTCAAAACCACCCCCTTCAACCAGCGGTCCATTTCCTCCGTGATCACCGGCTTCGCCCCGGGGGACAATTGCGTCTCGAGCGCGTTTTCACCCCCGTCGCGATACCCACGCAGCCAGTCATAAATGCTGCGGCGGCTGATGCCCAAAATATCGGCGATGGCTTCCGGACTATAGTTCTTTTCCTCAATCGCTCGAATCGCGATCCGCCGCAGATAATTCATGACCTCG
>JBAPTW010000086.1:0-4733 GCA_049282355.1 Gammaproteobacteria bacterium
ATGGATTATACGAGCCTGCGCGCTAGGTTCTCCTGGGAGGCGGCCAGGGCCAGCTTCGCCGGACTGCCCCAGAACCGTGGGCTGAATATGGCCTACGAGGCCGTTGATCGGCATGTCATGGAAGGCAGTGGTCACCGAGTCGCACTGCGTTGGCTCAGCAAGGCGGGCCAAGTCAGAGATTACACCTATGCTGAGCTGCAAGCGCTCAGCAATCGTTTTGCCAACGTTCTTCATGCCCTGGGGCTCGCTAAAGGGGATCGGGTATGCACGTTGAGCGGGCGCATTCCAGTTTTTTATATCACCGCCCTCGGCACGCTGAAGAGTGGCGGTGCATTTTGTCCTTTGTTTGCGGCCTATGGACCCGAACCGATAAAAACCCGCCTGGAGAAAGCTAAGGCACGCGTGCTCGTCACGACGCAGGCGCTTTATGAGCGCAAGGTGGCGCCACTGTTGGATTCTCTCCCGATGCTGCGCCATGTGATCGTCGTTCGCGAAAGCGCTGGAGGAAGCCTGCCAGCGGGAACCCATGACTTCGACGATCTCCTCCAAAAGGCCAGCGACCAGTTCACCATTTCCGCCACCAATGCCAATGACAGGGCGCTCGTGCACTTCACCAGCGGCACCACCGGAACACCGAAAGGGGCAATTCATGGTCATGGTGCGGTCATTGCCCACCACACCACAGCCAAGCTCGCACTCGACCTGCATCCGGAAGATGTCTTCTGGTGTACCGCCGACCCGGGGTGGATCACCGGCACCGTTTATGGGATTTTCGCACCGCTGACGGTAGGCGCCACGGTGCTCGTCGACGAAGCGGACTTTGACTGGGAACGCTGGTGCCGCGTGTTGCACGAGCAACGGGTCGGCGTATGGTACACGACCCCTACCGCAGCCAGGTTCATGCAGCGGCTGGGTATCGCCTACATACGGCAGCATCGCATCCATAACTTGCGGTTCCTAGCAACCGTCGGCGAGCCGTTGCACCCCGAAACCGTGTATTGGAGTCAGGAGGCCTTCGGACGGCCGTTCCACGATAATTGGTGGCAGACCGAAACTGGAACCATCATGATCGCCAACTTTGCCGCCTTAGATATCAAGCCGGGTTCCATGGGCAACCCCGTGCCTGGCATCGAGGCCGCCATCGTGCGTCGTGTCGCAGAAAATGCTGTCGAATGCTTGCAGGCACCCGGTCAAGTGGGAGAGCTGGCATTTCGCGGCGGCTGGCCATCGATGTTCCAAGGCTACCTTGACGATGATGCCCGTTTCCGTCGCTGCTTCGCGGCGGGTTGGTATCTCAGCGGCGATCTAGCACGCCGTGATGAGGACGGCTATTTCTGGTTCGTGGGTCGCAGCGACGAGGTCATCAAAACGTCCGGCCACCTGATTGGCCCTGTGGAGGTCGAAACCACTCTGATGGCGCACCCTGCGGTTGCGGAAACGGCGGTCATCGGTGTACCGGACCCCGTGGCCCTGGAAGTGGTCAAAGCCTTCGTCGTCCCTAACGCCGGCTACGATCCGGACCAGGCGCTGCGCCGCGAGCTGCTGGCCTACGGCAGAAAATGCCTCGGGCCAGGGGTCGCCCCAAAAATAATTGAATTTCGCCAGGATCTACCAAAGACGAGCTCAGGCAAGATCCTAAGGCGGCAACTCAAAGCCGAGACCGGGCTCACTTCACAAAAAGAACAAGCAGTCCCGGATGAGCATGCGTGAGCCACCGTCTTACCTTCTATTGTCTCTTGGTTTCACCAAGGAGGCTTTGGCAACAGCCGTTGCGAGCGCCGAAGCCGCAGGGCGAATGGCTAGCACATAGTGCGCGGGAGTAAAAAATGACCGAAGTGGAACTCGAACAGCAGATTTTGGACGCTTTACGGGAGATCGCCCCAGAGCTCGATGCGAAATCGCTGGACCCAAGCAAGAGCTTTCGCGACCAAGTTGAGCTCGATTCCGTGGATTTCCTGAGTTTTGTACTCAACCTCGAGCGGCGATTGGGACTACATGTCCCCGAGGTGGATTATCCAAAGCTCTCTAGCCTTCAAGGTTGCATCACCTATTTCGCGCCCGGGTAACCACCGAAGGCTCGTCGCCGCCAATGCACACTTCGTAGCGAAGACCATCCATCGATGGTTCAGGCATAGGTGAATTTGCCAATGCAGTTTGATAATTTTAGCTTGAGCTGCACGAGCAATCGTGTTTCGATTCTTTATCCTGCCAGGGTCATCGTTTCGGCCGGGCTGGCAGTCAATCGCCTTACCTCAAGGGACGTCGTAAATACATCCTTGTAGACTTGAGTCCAGCATCCCTGCTGGACACACCCTTGTGGTAAGGCGATTGACTGCCTACAGATTCTGGCACGGTTTTACCTTCTGAAGGGTGATGCTGACGAAACGATGACCATGGTCCTTTATCTTGAGAGGTTGTGAAGAAACCATAGTGAACGGCCCGAGAGCAAGGCGCACGACGCGACGCGACGAGACACAGCAGATAGATAGGCAAGGAGCGAGATCGATGGGAGATATCGCTGGAATTGAACGGACACCAATAGGTTCCTCCGAAGATCCGTTCGGGATGGCCCCGAGCTCAAGTCGCTTTTACGGCAATCGCGCCTATGAGAAGGCCTGCAACACGATTGTCAACGGCATCCGAGAACGTCGCGGGCTCATCTTGCTTACCGGAGAGTCCGGTACCGGAAAAACCACGATCGTACAGCAAGCCATCGATCGCCTGGACAAAGACAGCTGCTCGGTCCTGTTTTGCAGCTTTCACCCGGCACTTGACGAGACGCTGAGCTCGCTGTGCCAGCATGTGGGATTAAGCGTTGTAGAGCAAGAGCAACAGCAAAAAGCTCAGCAGCTAAATCAGAGGCTCCTTGCGCGATCCCGCAAGGGCAAAAGCACCGCCTTCGTTGTCGATGACGCCCACACCCTTGACGCACGCACTCTCGCGCAGATCCTGTCAATGGCCGATCGTACGTTGACGGGTGAGCATCTGCTGCAAGTCGTGTTGGTCGGTTTGCCGGAGCTCGACGCAAAACTGCACAGCCCCATTTGCCGCCCCTCACTGCCAACAGCTTTCCCCAGCACCGAGGTGCGCGCGCTGCCGCCTGACGAAATCGCGCCTTTCATCGAGCACCAGTTAAAGGCCGCAGCGACTAACCCACGCCTCGCGGTCACTGCCCAGGCCATGGAACGCATCGCGGCCTATTCCAAAGGCATTCCGCGGGAAATCAATGCCCTGTGCGGCTTGGCTTCAGTGATCGCGAATCTTGAATCGAGCCTTGTCGTCACCGAGGAAATGATCGAGGAGATCAAGGGGGAGCGTGCGCTGTGGGGTGTTGGCATCGAGGCAGAGACGACGACGCCATCGACTGAGGATACCTCTAAGACACAGGTGCGCCGGGCCTCAGTGACGCCTTGGACATCGGTTCATCCGACCGTCTACCCACCACAACAGCGGCTGAAGGCGGTCAACGATGGCGATGGGAGCGATACCAGCGAAGAACCGGATCTTGAATCATCCCCCACGTGGGTGGCCGAAGAAAACGGGATGTCCCTTGGTGCAACACCCGCCTCGCCGATGACCGCGGTTAGTGTGCAGGGAAAGCCCGAGGAGCAACCTCTCGTCACCCACGAACGGTGGGTACCCTCATGGGGGTTAACGGGCAGTGCCTTGGCATTTTCGGTGCTTTTCCTGGCGAGCGCCCTGTTTTGGGAGCAGCTTCCCTTTTCCGGCAACTCACCACCTTCGAATGCGACGGGTCGAGCAGAAACCCGTTCGGTTCAAGATAATCCGGAAGCCGAAATTGAGTTTGCCCAGATGCGCCCGGTGATTACCGGAGAGACGACCGACCCGATACCACCCAACACGCCGGACATGCTATCCCCTTCGCGGCCAGCAATCGCGCCGAGCTCGGCCGCCAAGGCCACCGCTATCAATGCGGAGCAACAACCGCCCGCCGCCAAAGTGCAGGAGAAAAGCCGCGAGGTTTCGGGCCAAACGAGCGGTCAGCCGATGGTTGCTCTGTCCAAACCCGAGACAACAACCGCAGCAGAGCAACCAGAGAAGGAAACCCCTGCGCCGACGATCCCGGCGCCAATTGCCGCACCTGATCCGGACGCTGCCGCCGCGAGGGCGGGAACCGCCGGAAAGCCGGAACCGAGTGAGACCGATAACGCCGTCCAGACGGTCGTTCATGCCAAGCCGGCCAAGTCAATACCGCCACCAATACCCGAGAAGGCCACAAGCGCCGCTATCAAGCAACAACCATCGCGATCATCGCCCAAAAAGACGGCGCTACCGTCAATCCTGGGCTCCGTAGATAGCTCTGGATATCAATCCATGGAAAACGAAGTCATGGATCAGGTGACCGCACAAATGCTGCCGGTGGATCCCAAACAAATAGATCTCCCTGGATTCCGTGAGTTTCTTTTCGAAGACCGGCAGCCTGGTGCAGCAGCCCTGTCCGGACCCGCCGCACTGGGCTCATCTGCCCTCCCGCTCAACCCCGGATCCCTACCCACATTCTCGGGGAGATAGGAAAAGGTTTCCACCAAAATCCTCAGAAAAAAGGCAGGCTAATGGCTGTCAGCGGCGCCAACTGAATCGTTGTGGGTGATATTGTTGGTATGTCGCTCACCCGAAATGGCGCCGCAGGCTGTACCACCACCGGTTCGGGCGTAGGCTGTACCACCACCGGTTCGGGCGTAGGCTGTACCACCACCGGTTCGGGCGTAGGC
>JBAPTW010000087.1:0-2245 GCA_049282355.1 Gammaproteobacteria bacterium
ATAGGTCGCCTGTAGCATACGGCAAGCTGGGAAAGCTCCTCTACCTGCTTCGTGAGCGTACCTACCCCATGCGTCTACAGACTAAGATAAATCTTCTGCTACTAGGGGCATTCTTGGTCGGTTTGGCATTAAGCGCGTGGTGGATCTGGCTAGACGCGCAAAAGAATGCCAAGGAAGAGGTCGAGCACCAAGCACGCCTCATTCTCGCAAGTGCGCAGGCGATCCGCGAGTACACCGCCAGAGAGATCGTTCCCCTAGTCAACGCTGAGAAGGACAACCAGTTCCATCCGCAGATGGTATCGGCTTATGCGGCGCAGGCCTACTTCAAAGCAATTCGCGAACACGACCAAAATTTTTCAAGCTACGCTTACAAAGAAGCGTCACTCAATCCGACCAACCGCGCGCACCTCGCGACGCAATGGGAGGCTGATATCATCAACACTTTCCGCAACGATAAATCACTGCAGGAGTTAATTGTGTGGCGCCAGTCGGCGCTGGGACAGTTCTTGACCCTGGCGCATCCGATTCGGGTTAGCGACCCGTCTTGCCTTAATTGTCATGGGCGGGTGAGCGACGCCCCCCGCGATATGCTGGCCGTGTATGGTCCGAATAACGGTTTCGGTTGGGGCATGGACGCAGTGGTAGCTGCTCAGTTTATTTCCGTCCCGGTGTCGCTACCGATGCAACGAGCGAAGCACATCTTCTTAACGTCCCTAGGCGCCATAACCGGAGTATTCCTTGTAACGGTCATTCTGCTCAACGTTGTCTTGCAAGCCCTGGTAATGCGGCCAATACAGAGGATTTCCGAAATGGCTAGTGAAGTAAGTCTAGGGAATCTCGATGTTCCAAATTATCAATGGCCCACGCAAGACGAGATTGGGTCGCTTTCGCATTCATTCAACCGAATGCGCCGCAGTGTCGAGCTGGCTCAGCGGATATTGAGCAGAGAAGAAAGCACGACTGAATTATTACAGAGAAACAGCGTCGAAAAATACCAACAACAGAACCGTTAAGTGCGGTGTCCAACAGGACTCTTCGCCGTCTCGCACGAGATTGTGACGAGCACGGTGTACTTGTCCGAAAACTGGCACCGAGTCGGCTGAGGGCAGTATGGATCATGATGTCTTCATAAGCTTTTCCTCCAAAGACCGAGCCATCGCTGACAGAATTCTCCTGAATCTCGAGCAAGTCGGAATCCGCTGTTGGATTTCGGTGCGCGACATCAAGCCGGGTGAGGATTACCAAGACTCGATCATTTCTGCGATGGAAAGCTCGAAAATTGTCCTTCTGGTTTTCTCGTCGAATGCCAATGAATCCTCAGAAGTAAAAAAGGAGCTCGCAAACGCTAGCGCACAGGGGTTACCCATCATCCCTCTAAGAACTGAAAACGTGTTGGCCAAAGGAGGTATGAAGTACCAGCTGATTTCAAGACAGCATCTTGACTTGTTCCCCAATTGGGATGAAGGCATCCGTCGTGTAGCCAAAGCAATTCAGCATCTGTTGCACGAGCAAGCAGCGCGTCGCAGTGCTCCGTCGGCTACGGCTGTTGCCGCTCCAATGGCACACCGCTCGACAGGAATCCCCGAAGCATCCTCTCGATCCAGCTCCACCACCATCGGCGCTACTAAGCTGTCCGATCGCGACCTCGAGCAGGTTTGCCGCGACTTAGCGGTTGCTCTCGGTCCGATTGCATCGGTACTGGTGCACAAGGCAGCGGGGCGGGTCGCATCCAAGGCTGAGCTCTACCGGTTGCTATCGAAGCAAATTCCGAGTGCCGGAGAACGCAGCGCGTTTTTGAGAAAGGCGCCGTTGGATTAATCCGCTCAAAAAAGGATGAGCTGTTCCTTCCTTCACTTCAAAACATCAGTTTACCTTACTCCTTAAGTATTCCCGTTTCTCTTGAGGCTTGACGTAAGCCGGGATCTTTTAAGCATCTAGTCCAACCGTGTCAGCACAACATCCTGTAAAACGGATCTTCCCGCTGCGGGTTGCTTAAGCGTTGGTTACAGCGGTTCCTTGTTGTATGGGTAACAGTCTGCACGAATAGACGCTAGCAATAACAGCTCAAAAGGCCCTCTTGTTCGGTTTGTTGAGTAAGGCAACTTTGTGTCCACCGTGAGCGTGGGTCTTCGGTAAAAATCAACAGACTTCAGTGACACACCACGGTATGCTGAGAGTGTTCGAGCGGCGTGCTCGCGGTGAAGCCTAAGGGCTCCATGAAGGACTTTTTCATTAGCTATACCCA
>JBAPTW010000088.1:0-12990 GCA_049282355.1 Gammaproteobacteria bacterium
CGTCGTGAATACATCCTTGTAGACTTGAGTCCAGCATCCCTGCTGAACACACCCTTGTGGCAAGGCGATTGACTGCCTACAGATTCCGAGCACGGTTTTACCCCTTGACTGGTGATGCTGACGAAACGACGACCATGGCCGGAAAAACCTACTGTGCTTGTCATAGCGGCGCGGCATACGTCACGAGAAGCTATCGGGATCAGGCCCGAGACGAAGACCGCGATCCAGAGCATCAAGTTGTGCCATATCGGCTCCGGCAATCGCAAAATCGAAGATGTTGGCATTGGCTTCGATACGGGACCGCTGGCTTGATTTCGCAATCGCGACCACACTGTGCTGCAGCGTCCAACGCAGCACGACTTGTGCCGGGGTCTTGCCGTACTTCTCGGCCAACGCGATCACTTCAGGCACCTCAACAATTTTGCCCTGCAGCAGGATGCCCCAGGCCTGAAGCTGAATGGCATGGCGCGCGCAGAACTCCAGCAAGCTCAACTGGCACAAGTAAGGATGGAACTCCACTTGGTTCACCATGGGTACCATTTCAGTGTCCTCCATGAGGGCGCGAAGGTGATGCGCCTGAAAGTTGCTCACGCCGATGGCCCGAACACGACCGTCGCGATAGAGCTTCTCCAGCGCCCGCCACGTGTCCCGAGTCGTATCCTTAACCGGCCAATGAATCACATAGAGATCCAAGTAATCCATGTCGAGGTGCTTGAGACTGCTGTCAAAAGCACGCAGGGTGCGCTCGTAGCCCTGATCGGTGTTCCATACTTTGGTGGTGACAAATATTTCTTCGCGTGGCACACCGCTGGCCCGAATTGCCCGACCGAGACCAGCTTCGTTGCCATAGACGGCAGCCGTATCGATACTACGGTAGCCTGCGTCAAGAGCCCACTGTACGACCTGCTCGACATCCGGACCGTCTGCGATCCGAAACACACCCAAGCCGAGCCATGGCATCTTGACACCGTTGCTGAGACTGGCCAGTTGGCCACTGCCCGCCAACATTTCGTCTTTTCTCCCCTACATCGTAAACGCTGATACGCTCACCCTTGCGTCACACTTCAATCTTGGCATCATAAAAGAAATCCTTTATTTACAGCAGAGCCTCGGTAGACAAGCGGCCGACGGCTCGGAGAAGATATTCAGCATGACTGTCGTCCTCGGGCTCATCAGTATCGTCCTTTACCTCACGGCAACGCTGCTTCTGGGACTTCGCCTTACCACTGCCCACTTTTCTGCAGGCATGGTGAGAAGCGGTGTGGCGGCAACCGCTATTGTCGCCGTTTGTGCGCACGGTGCCCTTCTCTACCACACCGTTGTGACCGATGCGGGCCTTAGCCTCGGATTCTTCAATGTAAGCTCCTTGACGGCGTGGGTCATCGTGCTGTTCCTGCTGATCGCTACCCTCAGCAAACCAGTGGACAATCTGGGCATCTTCGTCCTGCCGTTGGCGGCATTCACGATATTAATGACGCTTCTCTATCCGAGCGAACATGCCAGGCTGGAAGAGACACGCTTTGGTGTGGACGTTCACATCATTCTCTCTATACTGGCGGCGAGCCTGATCACCATCGCGGCCTTTCAAGCCATCTTACTCGCCTATCAAGAGCGGCATCTGCGGCAAAAACGCCCAGGGCGATTAAGTAGCCGTTTACCGCCCATGCAGACCCAGGAAGATCTCCTCTTTCAGATGATCGGGCTCGGTTTCTTTTTACTCAGCCTGAGCCTGGTCAGCGGTATGATGTTCTTGCGTGACATATTCGCCCAACACTTGGTTCACAAGACCATCTTATCCATATTTGCCTGGCTCGTCTTCGCCGTGCTGTTCTGGGGACGGTGGCGCCACGGCTGGCGCGGACGTAAGGCTATCCGCTGGAGCCTGGCCGGCTTTGCTACCTTAATGCTTGCCTACTTTGGAAGCAAACTCGTCTTGGAGCTCATCCTTGACCGCTCCTGGCACTAACCGATTGCTACGCTCCACCCCCCCACCACTTGACAGCCCGCCATTCGACCGCTGAGTATAATTACCGTGGATGGCCAAAAGCGTACCACCCAGTGACCGACATTCCGCTTAGCGCGCTTTTCGGCACGCTCATCGCGCTCATCATGCTTTCCGCATTCTTCTCCGGTTCGGAGACCAGCATGATGGCACTGAACCGTTACCGCCTGCGCCACCTCGCCCAGCAAAAGCACCGCGGGGCGCGGCTCGCCAGCGCGCTACTCGAACGCCCCGATCGCCTCATCGGCCTCATCCTGCTCGGTAACAATTTCGTGAATATTCTAGCCTCGTCAGTGGCCACCTTGATTGCCTTGCGCCTTGCGGGTGAAGCGGGTATCGCCATTGCCACCGGGCTACTGACGCTGGTTATTCTCATCTTTGCCGAAGTCACGCCCAAGACGCTGGCGGTGCTGCACCCCGAGCGGCTCGCCTTCTTCGCATCTTATGCACTGACGCCCCTGCTGAAGCTCTTCTATCCGCTGGTTTGGATCGTGAATTGGATCGCCAATGGTCTGCTCGGCCTGTTCGGGGTGACCTCCGAGCGCATCAATCGTGAAAAACTGACGAGTGACGAGTTGCGTACGGTGGTGAACGAGGCCGGCAGCATGATCTCGCAGCGTTACAAACGAATGCTGCTCAGTATCCTGGATCTCGAAAAGGTCTCTGTTGATGACATCATGGTGCCCCGCAATGAGATCAACGGCATCGACCTTGAGGATTCCGAAAAAAGCATTCTCGAGCAACTCGCCACCAGCCAGCACACGCTGCTCCCCGTCTATCGAGGCGACATCGATAACATCGTCGGTGTACTGCACCTACGCAGGGCGGTGGGTGAGCTACAATACCGTTCCTTCAGCAAGGAGCGCTTGCTCAGCTGGGCTCAGGAACCTTACTTCGTTCCGGCTGGAACGCCACTGGCCACGCAGCTGCTCAACTTCCAGCGTCACCAGCGGCGCATCGGTCTGGTGGTGGACGAATACGGCGATATCCAAGGACTGGTTGCATTGGAAGATATCCTCGAGGAGATCGTTGGCGAATTTACCACGGACCCCGCCGCTCAGATTTCCGACGTTTATCCCCAAGCCGATGGCAGCTATTTGATTGACGCCAGTGCCAGCATTCGAGATCTCAACCGAACCATGCACTGGGAGCTGCCTGTGGATGGGCCGAAGACCTTGAACGGGCTGATTCTCGAATACCTGGAGACCATACCGGAGGCCGGGACCAGCCTTCTGCTGGCGGGCTATCCCGTCGAGGTGGTGCAAACCAAGGAAAACGCCATCAAGACGGTGCGGATCCAACCCCATCTGCGCCGGCCAAAGCGTGCCGAGCTGCATCGCCGGCAATCCTAAGTCACGCGCGCTGCCGGCTGCCCCAGCAGTGGCGTTAGCATTGCTTCAGGGCTGCGATTACAATTTGAGCAGCCTGGCAGCCAAACCCAGCCCGTTTGCTCTTTAGCTTGCTCCCTCTTAAGTTTTCGTGGGATCACCGGCAGGCAAGCCGAGAAAAGCGCAGCGCTTGTGAATAAACTTAAGCCCTGAGCCTCCCGGGGCGTACCCACCGAGAAGCCTGTCATTGGCTGCCAAGATAGCGAAATAGAACAACGACAGTTGCATCAAATGGTTTATGACTCATGACGTATAAAACTGAGGATCTGCGCATAGAGAGAATCAAACCGGTGATTTCTCCCGCATTGCTGCACGACGAACTGCCACTCTCGGAACAAGCCGCCAAGACCACCCTTGGCACGCGCGCCGCCCTGCATCGCATTCTCTATGGGCAGGATGATCGGCTGCTTGTCGTTATCGGCCCTTGCTCGGTGCACGATCCGATGGCAGCCAAGGAATATGGCGAACGGCTCAGGGAGATCACGGCCCAACTCCACCAAGATCTGGTGGTGGTCATGCGGGTCTACTTCGAGAAACCGCGCACGACCGTTGGCTGGAAAGGCTTGATCAATGATCCCGATCTGGACGGAAGCTTTCGCATCAACAAGGGATTACGCATGGCGCGCCAGCTCCTGCTGGAACTGAACGAGCAAGGTATTCCAGCCGGGACCGAGTATTTAGAGATCATTACGCCGCAATACCTGTCCGACCTGGTCAGCTGGGGCGCCATCGGCGCCCGCACCACAGAGAGCCAGGTACACCGCGAGTTGGCTTCCGGCCTGTCTTGCCCGGTAGGGTTCAAGAACGGCACGCGGGGCAACGTGCAGATCGCCATCGACGCCGTGCGTGCCGCAAAACAGCCCCACCATTTCTTATCGCTGACTCAGTTCGCTCACTCCGCCATCTTTACCACGACGGGAAACGAAGACTGCCATATCATCCTACGCGGCGGCGAGCAACCCAATCATGATCCTGCCAGTGTGCAGCGCGCCGTGAAGGCATTGGCCGCCGTCGGCCTGCCCGCACGGCTGATGATCGACTGCAGCCATGCTAACAGCGAAAAGCAGCACGAACGCCAGCTCATTGTGGGAAACGAGGTGGCCGAGCAGATTGCCGGGGGCAGCGAGGCGATCATGGGGGTCATGATCGAAAGCCACCTAACAGCGGGTCAACAGGAGCTCAAACCCGACAAACCGCTGGTCTACGGCCAGAGCATAACCGATGCTTGCCTCGGCTGGGACGACAGCGCCACGTTGCTACAGGTGCTGGCGCAGGCGGTTCGCGCCCGGCGCCGCGCATGAGGCTGTTCCCCTTCTATAGAGGGATAGCCATCGCTGACACGCTTTCATGCCTCCTCAGTGAATCCAACCCGAGAAGCCACTCGACACACGAGCTCGTAGGCGATGGTGCCGGCGCCCCGAGCGAGCTCCTCTATCGGCAGCCCGCGACCCCACAACACGACCGGATCACCGGGTCGAGCGTGGGGCTGGCCGCGCAAATCCAGCGTAATGAGATCCATGGAAACGCGACCGATAAGGGAGACACGCTCACCATTGACGAGCACCGCGGTTCCCGAGGGTGCGTGCCTCGGGTAGCCATCGCCGTAGCCAATGGCGGCTACGCCAACGGGCATGGCTTGCGGGCAACGCCACGTCCCACCGTAGCCGATGGTCTCCCCTTGAGCAACGTGTTTCACGGCGATGAGCCGCGTCATCAGCGTCATCGCGGGGCGCAAATCGTAATCTGTGCCTTGGGAATCAGAAAACGGCGAAATGCCGTAGAGCATGATGCCGGGTCGCACCCAATCGCGGTGACATTCCGGCCGCGTCAGGATGGCAGCGGAATTGGCAATGCTCATCTCGGCAGCCAAACCATCGGCGCAGGCAAGCAGGCACGACAGCTGGCTCAAGGTCTGCTCCTCTTGCCGATCGTCCGCGCTGGCCAGATGGCTCAGCACGCGGATCGGCCGAGCCACATTGGCGCATGCGACCAGTCGCTGCCAGAGACGCGGCACTGAGGCGGGATGCACGCCCAGACGATGCATGCCGGTATCGACTTTGAGCCACGCCGAAATGGGATGGCGAAGCCGAGCCCGCTCCAAGAATTCCATCTGAATCTCGTCATGGACAACGACATCCAGTCGATGCTGATCGACCAGAAGAAGCTCCGCGGGGTCAAACACGCCGCCCAGCAACAGAATTCGTTTTTGGATGCTCGCCTCGCGCAGCGCCAGCGCCTCCTCGAGGCAGGCGACACCGAATCCATCCGCCCCCTGCAAGGAGCGGCCGACGCGCGCCAAACCGTGCCCATACCCATTGGCCTTGACGATAGCAAGGACACGGCTCGTGGGTGCTAAAGCACGCGCGCGGCTCAGGTTGTGCCGCAGGGCCGCGACATCGATCAGCGCCCGCGCCGGGCGGGTCATGAAGGATAGCCGGAGGCGAAGGTCACCGAGGCGTGGTTCTCAAAGCGCGTGTATTGGCCCAAGAAGGTTAGATTGATCTTACCGATCGGGCCGTTTCGCTGCTTGCCGATGATAATTTCCGCGATACCCTTGTTCGGGCTCTCCTCGTGGTAGACCTCGTCGCGGTAGATGAAAAGGATGACATCGGCATCCTGCTCGATGGCACCCGATTCCCTCAGATCGGACATCACCGGGCGCTTATCCTGGCGTTGCTCCAAGCCACGATTCAACTGCGAGAGCGCCACCACGGGCACTCGTAGCTCCTTAGCGAGGGCCTTCAGGGAGCGGGAAATCTCGGAGATCTCAGTCGCTCGGTTCTCCCTCGTCCCCGGCACTTGCATGAGCTGCAAATAATCGACGATCACCAAGCCAAGTCCCTGCTCTCGCTTTAATCGCCGACAACGCGCGCGGAGATCCATCGGCGTGAGTGCCGGACTATCGTCCACAAAGATCCGGGTGTCATTGAGCATACTGACGGCCGAAGTCAAGCGGGGCCAATCGTCGTCATCGAGCTTTCCGGTGCGCACCTTGTGTTGATCGATCCGTCCGAGGGACGCCAGCATGCGCATCGTCAGCTGCTCCGCTGGCATCTCCATGCTAAATACCGCAGCCACCACTTGATCGCGGATGACCGCATGCTCCACGATATTCATGGCAAACGCGGTCTTGCCCATCGACGGGCGTCCCGCCACGATGATCAAGTCGCCGGGCTGAAGCCCGGATGTCTTGTCGTCCAGGTCCGTAAAGCCGCTGGCCACGCCGGTAATGGGGTTGTCGCGATGAAACAAGGCATCAATGCGGTCCACACCCTCGACCAACAGCTCCCGCACCGGGATAAAGCCGCGCAGCGCACGGCTGCGCGCCTCCGCCAGCCCGAAGACGAGTCGCTCCGCATCATCCAGCAGCGCCGCCGCATTCCTCCCCAAGGGGTTATAGGCATTATTGGCAATGTCGGTGCCAACGCGGATGAGGCCTCGCAGAATCGCCCGCTCCCGCACAATGGCGGCGTACGCGGTGATATTGGCGGCGCTGGGTGTGTTCTTCGCCAGATCCCCGAGGTAAGCGAGGCCACCGGCAGGCTCAAGCTGCTTGCGGCTCTCGAGCCATTCCGAAAGTGTCACCACATCAAAGGGGGTGCTCTCTTCGCTCAGGGCAGCAATGGCCGAGAAAATCAGCCGGTGCTCGGGGCGATAAAAATCCTCCCCACAGACTTTATCCGCGATTTGATCCCAGGCGGCGTTGTCGAGCATCAGTCCGCCGAGCACCGACTGCTCAGCATCTACAGAATGGGGCGCACCCCTCGGAGCAACGTCTGGCAGCTCGACAAGGGCGTCGGATAGAAGGCTGTCATGCATAGCAGAATCTAAGCGCTATCGGCCAGTCAGGCGCTGCTTAGAAGCTGTTTAAAAAATGTCGCGAGCGCGGGGAGACGCTGGCGCACGGTGGCGAGCCACCGGAGTGTACAAGGGAGTACATGAGGATGGCGAGCCGCCGCGCAACGCAGCTATGCCAAGCGCAGTAGTTTTTAAAACAGCTTCTTAGCTTTCGGCAACCACTTGAACCTTTATGGTAACATCCACGTCGGCATGCAAGTGAAGCACAATGTCATATTCGCCGACCTGGCGCAGAGAGCCGCTCGGTAATCGCACCTGCTGCCTCTCGATGGCTATCCCCAAGGCACTCACTGCCTCGGCGATGTCCGAGGTGCCGACGGAACCAAACAGCCGGCCTTCCTCCCCCGCTTTTCGTGCCAAGGTGACCACCGTCCCCCCTAGCGAGGCGGCGTGAGCTTCGGCCGCCGTGCGGGCTTCTACTTGCTGTGCTTCGAGCTCCAAACGGTGTTTCTCGAACTCAGCCACATTAGCCGACGTCGCGGCAATCGCCCGGCGCTGAGGCAGGAGATAGTTGCGGGCATATCCTGGTCTTACCTTCACCTTCTCACCGAGGTCGCCGAGATTCGGCACCTTTTCAAGCAAAATCACATCCATCTTGAATTCCTCATACCTTCACGGTCCCTGCCGACCTTGCTTCCCGGCGCGGGCACGAAGGTTCATCCACACATCGGTGAACCCGGTCAGTGCCAGCAGCAGCATGACCTGTGGCGGCAGCAAAAAAAGCAACAGATAAAGCCCTACCAACCAACCGTTCGACGCGCCACGCGTATTAACGACGCTGTGCACCACGGCCAGCCCTTGTAACATGTACAACACGACGATGATTAAAACGGCCTCTCCCGCCAGTCCGCCGGTGAGCGAATTGGCCATCAGCGCCGCCAACACGATGACCAGTGCGAGCGGCGCAAACCGCCGATCAATGGTCAGCGATCGAAACTCGCGACCAAAGCCCCCAGGATTATCCACTAGGGCGTGCCACCAGCGTGCCAAGAACAGGGTCAGTACCAGCCCGAGCACGGTACCGGCAACCACTAAACCGGTCATTAGGGGTGCCAAATTGTCAATCAGCGCGCTGAGCTGTTCTGTTCCCGCGCCGCCCGCCAGGCTCGGAGCCCCCTGCACCGCATCATCGACAAAACGCTGCAGCAGCGCTTGCCACCACGCCGCCGGATCGGTGAGCATCAGATGCGCAGCGCCGAGCGCCATGGCCCCGAGCGCTCCGGCAATGAGCACCACCATCCCCTGATCTGCGGTTGCCCGCAACACCAGCGCCAGCATCCACACCGGCACCCACGTAAGAGCCAGAAACACGACAACCGGATAGACCGAACCCACCACCAGTAACGTCAAGGCGCCCGCGAGCAGTCCCGAGCCCGCAATGACCAGCCCGCCCTCGCGAGCCCCGTGGCGCAGCGTTGCCAGCGCAATCACGGCGCCGCTCACGTAGCTCATCGGCGGCAACAGCAACGACAATGCCGCAC
Organism: Gammaproteobacteria bacterium; assembly: GCA_049282355.1. Classification (GTDB taxonomy): domain Bacteria; phylum Pseudomonadota; class Gammaproteobacteria; order HK1; family HK1; genus JAGTVB01. The sequence goes on from JBAPTW010000088.1 coordinate 8,730, forward strand.
AGGCAGCAGCGACGGTAATCGCCTGCGTGCGACCACGCAAGACATACGACACAAACCTGTGCACGTAGAAGGGCCGGCCTGAGGCGCAATCAGTGAGCGTCGCTGTAGGGCAGAAGCCCAAGATATCGAGCGTGCTTGATGGCCCGCCCGAGCTGGCGCTGGTAACGAGCCTTGGTACCGGTAATGCGACTCGGGACGATCTTACCCGTCTCTGTGATGTAACCCTTGAGCGTATTCAGATCCTTATAATCGATCTCTTTAATACCTTCCACGGTGAACTTGCAATAACGCCGGCGGCGGAAATAACGTGCCATAAGTCAATATCTCTCAAGCCTAAAAATTTAAAGAATCGCTCAGCGAGCAAGACACACCCGCTGCGGGTATGCGTCGGGGCGGCTGGCTAATCAGAAAGCAGCCTCGACCGGCTCCTCCCGCCGCGGGGGCCGTCGGGGCTCATCGCCGTCGTCACCTCGGCGGCCCATCCCTCCCTCGCCCGTGTCGGCTTCGCGCTCATCGTGCGACTTCGCCAGCGGCGAGGCCTCCGTGATGGCCTCCTTGCGCCGAATCACCAGATGACGCAACACGGCATCATTGAAGCGAAAGGCGCTCGCCAGCTCACTCAGCCCCTGCTCTGGACACTCGATGTTCATGAGCACGTAATGGGCTTTGTGTACCTTGTGAATCGGATACGCGAGTTGCCGACGACCCCAGTCCTCTAATCGATGAATAAGGCCGCCGGCGGTCTCCACGATTGACCGGTAACGCTCGAGCATTGCCGGAACCTGCTCGCTCTGATCGGGATGAACGAGAAATACGATCTCATAGTGCCTCATAGTGCTGCCTCTTGTGGATTAGTGTCCCGCTTTCCAGGACCGCTAAGCCGCCGCTTCCCAAACTACCTGTGGCGCGACGGCAAGAACTGCAACGTGTTGTTTTGTTAATACTTTTCTCGCAAAGAGTGGCAGAATTCTAAGCCATCCATGCGCCCAGTGCAATTTATCCCTGCCTGCCACCCTCTTGTGCCCGCCACCGCTGACGGCGAACCTCATAGAGCAGCACAGCGGCGGCCACGGCGACGTTCAAACTTGCCACCGTGCCGACGAGCGGGATGCTGACCAGACAGTCGCAGCGCTCCCGTGTCAAACGGCGAAGCCCGCGCTCCTCCCCACCCAGCACCACCGCAACGGGCCCGGTGAGATCGGCTTCATAGAGCGATTTTGCGGCTTCCGGAGCAGCCCCAACGATGAACAGCCCCGCCTCGCCCAACTCCTGAAGGGTCCGGGCAAGATTGGTCACTTGCTGAAAGGGCACCGTCTCGGCGGCGCCGCAGGCCACCTTGCGCGCCGCTGGCGTGAGCGAGACCGCCCGGTCCTTGGGCACAATCAGCGCATGCACGCCGACGGCATCCGCCGTTCTCAGGCAGGCTCCCAAATTTCGCGGATCCTGCACGCCGTCTAACACCAGCAGCAACGCCGCCTCCCGGCATTCGTTCAAGATCGCCGCGAGATCCCTGCGGGTAGCTGGCGTGCCACGACCACAGTGCGCCACAACTCCCTGATGAGCGCCGCCTGCCGTCAACTGGTCCAAGGATCGGCGGGGTAGCCACCGGACGTTTATCCCCAGACGCTGTACGTCGGCCAGTAGCCGTTGAATTCTCTGATCACAGCGACCGGATTGTATCCCTATTTCGACGATGCGGCGGGGTTGTGCGGCGAGCACCGCCGAAACCGCATGATAGCCGAAGATGAGCTCGGCTTCTGCTCCCGGCGCCGTCATTTGCGCGACCGCGGCTTCGAACGCCGGCGTAGCCGCCCACCCCGCCGGGGGCCTCGCCCCGAGGAGCCCTTGACACCCTCGGTGAGCTCGAAGTCGATCTTGCGCTCATCCACGTCGACCCGTACCACCCGCACGGTGATGGCATCCGCCAAGCGATAATCCAAGCCGGTGCGCTCGCCCCGCAGTCGATGGTGAATGGGATCGAAATGAAAGTAATCACTGCCGAGAACGCTGATATGCACCAGACCCTCGACATAGATATCATCCAGCGTCACAAACAGACCGAACGAGGTCACCCCGGTTATCAATCCCTGAAAAACCTCACCGACCTTGTCCAGCATAAACTCGCACTTGAGGCGATCGATGGCATCGCGGGTCGCCTCATCGGCCCGCCGCTCGGTCATGGAGCAATGCTCGCCGAGCACCTGAAGGTCACCGTGGAGAAGATCATAATCCTCCTGGCAACCGCCCCGAAGGAGGTGGCGAATGGCACGATGGACCAGAAGATCTGGATAACGCCGTATAGGCGAGGTGTAATGCGTATAGCAGTCCAGAGCAAGTCCGAAATGGCCAATATTATCCGGACTGTAGCGTGCCTGGGGCAAGGAGCGAAGCAATACCGTCTGAATGAGATGCTTGTCCGCCCTGGTGCGCGTGCGGTGCAGAAGGGCCGCATAGTGCTGAGCCGAAGGCTTGGCGCCGCCGCCGAGCTTGAGCCCCAGCTCACTCAAAAAGGTGTGCACATCTGTAAGCTTCTCCGCCGTCGGCCCGCCGTGAGTTCGGTACAGCGCCGGCATTTTGTGCCGACGCAGCAGCCGTGCCGCGGCCACATTGGCGCTAATCATGCATTCCTCGATGATGCGGTGGGCGTCGTTGCGCAGCAAGGCTTCGAAGCGCTCGATCTTGCGCTGGGGTCCAAACACGATCCGGGGCTCGGCGACATCGATGTCAATGGCGCCCCGGCGATCGCGTGTCTCTCGCAGCACCCGGTAAAGGCAGTACAGCTCATCGAGCAACGGGATCACTGCCGCGAGTCGCCGCCGCGTTGGCCGCTGCCGTTTGACCACGGCTTCGGCGACCTCGTCATAGGTCAAGCGCATCCGCGACCGCATCACCCCTTCCAAGAAACGCGAGCGGGTGAGGCGACCGTCCTGGCTAATCAACATCTCGCAGGCAAGACACCACCGGTCAACATCGGGCTTGAGCGAACAGAGCTCGTTTGACAGCACCTCCGGGAGCATCGGAATCACCCGCCCCGGAAAATACACCGAGTTGCCACGCCGCTGGGCCTCGGCATCAAGAGCCGTGCTGCGCGCCACATACGCCGATACATCCGCGATGGCGACCAGCAATCGCCAGCCGCGAGCGGTCTTGTGGCAGTAGACGGCATCGTCGAAATCGCGTGCATCGGCACCGTCGATGGTCACCAGCGGTAGCTCTCGGAGATCCACCCGCCCGTCCACTGCGGAGGGGGGCACATCGGTAGGCAAGCGTTCACATTCCGCGCGCACATCGGGCGGCCATTCCGCCGGTAGCTGGTAGGCGCGAACGGCCAGATCGATTTCCATGCCCGGCGCCAGGTGCTCGCCGAGCACTTCCACGATACGCCCGATCGGCTGGGCATGCTTGGTGGGCTGATCGAGAATCTCCGCAACCACGATTTGCCCCTCCCGCGCCCCGGCGGTGTGGTCGAGCGGCACCAAAATATCCTGATAGAATTGCTTGCTGTCCGCCACCACGAAGCCGATGCCCCGTTCGACAAAGAAGCGACCCACCACTTCGTGCGTGTTGCGCTCCAGGATGTCAACGATGGCGCCTTGCTTTCGCCCCCGGCGATCCACCCCCGTCACCCGAGCAACCACCCGATCGCCGTGCAACACCGCGCGCATGTCCCGGGGCGAGAGCAACAAGCTCTCGGCGCCGTCGTCGGGGACCACACGCCCGTAACCCTCGCGATGCGCCAACACCCGCCCACACACCAGATCCATCTTCTCCAGAAGGCCATAGCCGTCGCGGCGATTGCGGATGATCTGCCCGTCCCGCTCCATCGCCCGCAGCCGCCGCCGCAGGGCTTCCTGATCCTGTGGATCGTTGAGCGACAATGCCTCGAGCAGTTGCGCAAATCGCAACGGCACCCCTCGCTCCTTTAAGAAGCTCAGCAGGTATTCACGGCTCGGAATGGGGCGGGAATAATTCTCTGCCTCGCGTGCGGCATAGGGGTCGTCGTAGGCAGGACGTCTAGTCATCGTTGACAAGGATCTCCGTGGCCGGTACAGTCATGTCCGTCGATCGGACTTCGCTGCGGCGTGTTGTTAGGTTGAGAGACGACTCAGCCGTCACAGCGGCCGATCCTCGGCCGAGGTGGCGGAATTGGTAGACGCGCTAGCTTCAGGTGCTAGTGGGGGTAACCCCGTGGAGGTTCAAGTCCTCTCCTCGGCACCATCTCGCTAGCCTATCACAGACCAGAGAAAACCACGATGCGCGC